>CAYVCG010000102.1:0-2375 GCA_964449985.1 uncultured Defluviitaleaceae bacterium | reverse complement strand
GCAAGATCAAGCATCACTCTAAGGGCATATCTTCCTTTTGTTGAAATCTTCATATGTTCACTTCCATATCCAATCTTTATATACCGCACAATGTTTAATAATAGCATTATACCATATACTAGGGCTTCAGTCAAAACGTCTTATATCAACTATATTTTCATTAATTCATTTTCATAAAAGTGCCTTTTAAACTAAAAAACTTTTTTGTGGGCATAATTAATATTAATGAAATTCATTAATAAATGTCCGATTGACTAATCATCCAAATTTATGTAAAATATAGTATATTAATATTTTGTAGTAATTTAAGTTTTTTATAGAATAATTGTTTGCCATATACAGTCAAATATACTAGAAGGCGGTGAAATAAATTATGCTAGCCAAAAGTAAAAATAACTTTTTAAAGCTTGCTTTAATTTTTATTATAATTATCGGAGGTATAGCCTATTGGCTTTTTATGTATAACAGCAATTTAAGAAACGATTTAGCAAATGCTGCGAGCGACTCGCTTGCCGAAGTGGCTGAGCAGCAGAGATTTAACGTCGTGTCTCAATTGTATTCCGATATTAAATCTATCGAGAGTTCCGCTATAACTTTAAGCTATGTCTCTAATGATACTGATAAACTACTTTTGGTTGCAAATGAGCTTGTTCAAAAAACAAATTTTGAATACTTAGCTATTACAAATACAGCAGGAAAAGGCATTCTCAATACTAGGCAGGCAGTTGATATATCATACCGACCTTATTTCAAAAAGGTGCTTGAAGGCAAAACAGTTTTGAACGACCCCATACGTTCATCTGTAAGAGATGCAATGGTTATACCCCTTGCTACTCCCATATATAAAAATGACGAGATAATTGGCGTGCTTGTGGGAACATATACAGCTGATAAAATAAATAATCTTATCCTACCATCGTATAATGGCTTGGGTTATGCTTATATCGTTACACAAACAGGAGATATATTATCTAAGACTAATAGCGAATATGCCCTAACAAAAGATGATAATTTATTCCGTTCTCTTGAAAAAATGGAATTCCATAAGTATGACAGTTTGGAAACATTATACGCAAATGTTCTTGATAATAAATCCGGATACACGCTTTATGGCATAGATGGCAAAAACCGATTATGTCATTATGCGCCTCTTGGTCTTAATGGATGGTATATATTTGTTGTCGTTCCGGAAGATGTTATCTCCTCCGATGCTGCAAGGATTATTAGACAAGCGGCTATTATGGCATTTATTATAATAACTCTGTTTGCAGCATTTATATTATATATTATATTACTTCAAAAAAAATCAGAGAAGATTCAAAAAGCCCATACCAAACAGTTGGAGAGAATCGCCTTTGTTGACGAAATAACCGGTGCGCCTACTCTTGCAAAATTCAAAATGGAGGCTCAGCGCCTGCTGGAAGAAAATCTGGATATACCTTATATACTTATAAAATTTGACGTTGACAGATTTAAACTCATAAACCAAACCTACGGCTATGCCGAAGGTGACCGTGTTTTGAAAAACATTACTAAAGCTTTAAAAAGCAACATAAAAAGTGAAATAGAAGCATATGCAAGAGCAAATATTGATGAATTTATTATTTTGCACAGGCTTTCGGAAGACGATAATATAATTACATTGCGAGATTCTTTTATTAACCATTTTTATAAGCACATGGGTAATGAGTTGCTTTATAACGTTAAATTCCCCACAGGGTGCTATGTTGTTGAACAGCGCACAAACGAAAAAGATATTTTGGATGCAATTGAAAAAGCAAATATCGCTCATAAACGTGCAAAGCAAAAAGGTCATGAGCTTTGTATTTATGATGATGTTATGAAATTTGAAGCCCTAGAGCAGCAAAAAATAGAAAACAAAATGGAAGCAGCACTTATAAACGAAGAGTTTAAGGTGTATCTCCAGCCTAAATACAGGCTTTCAGACGAAAAAATCGCGGGAGCTGAAGCACTAGTTCGCTGGATTAGTGACACTTCTGGCATTATTTATCCAGGAGCGTTTATCCCGATTTTTGAGCAAAACGGTTTTATAACAAAGCTTGATATGTATATGTTCGAGCATGTTTGCGAAATCATCAAAAAATGGATTGACGGCAAGCTAAATCCGGTTACGGTTTCAGTAAATTTCTCAAGAAACCATCTTAATAATCCGGAGTTTGTTAAAACACTGTGTGCTATTTCAGACAAATATCAAATTCCTCATGGTTATTTGGAAATAGAGCTTACTGAAACAGCCATTTTTGACAATGAAGAAAGAATAAGTGACGTCATAGAAGAACTGCACCAATCAGGGTTCATCGTATCAATGGATGACTTTGGAACAGGTTATTCGTCGCTTGGTCTTCTAAAAAATC
>CAYVCG010000101.1:0-2717 GCA_964449985.1 uncultured Defluviitaleaceae bacterium | reverse complement strand
TTGCGTTTTCAACCCCTATTTATATTAACAATAAGGCTGCTTCGCTTTTGATAGGGATATATGAAACAAAAGAGCTTGGAAAAGCTATTACAACCTCTTTTAATAATAACGGATATTCCTATATTTGCGACAAAAATGGCAATGTTATCACAAAAACTGAAAACGACAGTAGAGATGCTATTAATAATATTTCAACTGTTTTTGATAGCTCGAACTTCATTAAGTATGATAATTTATCTGATATTTTGAATAAATCAGAGCAACACCAAAGCGGGCATTCGATTTTTGTAACGCCAGACGGGCGTAAAAACCTTATGCACTATGCTCCGCTTGCAGTTAACGATTGGAATATATTTACCGTGGTTCCTGATGAGATAATATCGTCTGAAGCAAGCCAAATTGCTACAAAAACATTATATCTGACATCAGCAACGATTATTTTATTCGCAGGCTTATTATTCTTTTTTGGATGGAAGCACCAGAAATATTCCGATCAGCTTTATAAAGCAGCTTATTATGACAAGTTAACCGGCATTGCGAATTTGCAAAAATTCAGGATTGATGTTGCAAAGTTATTAAAAAACAACAATAATAAAAACTTATATTTGTTGAAATTTGATATTCATCATTTTAAAGTTATTAATGAGATGTATGGCATTGAAGCAGGAGATGGCGTTATAAAAAACATTGCATCGCTTATGAGTGGCCTGTCTCGAAAGCAGGACTGTGTAGTTGCGCGTATTAACGGTGATGAGTTCATTTTTATTAATAGCTTTGATGATCCTGACGAAATGGATAACGACAGAGTCTTTCTTGAAGACGCATTTAGAGAGATAAATCCTATTGTGCGAAATCATAAGATTGAATTCCGATATGGTCGTTATATCATTGAAAAAGGCGAAACAAATATAGATTCTATATTGGAAAAGGTTAATTTGGCTCATGGTATTGCTCGTTCCCAAAAGACAAATTTGGTTTGTGATTATGACGATGCAATTAAGCAGACTCTTGTTAAAGAAGCGGAGCTTGAAAATAAAATGGAAGCCGCCCTTAAAAACGATGAGTTCACTGTATACCTCCAGCCAAAGTATCATCTTGAAACGGAAACGGTTGTTGGGGCAGAGGCCTTGGTCAGATGGATGCATGAAGGTGAATTTATTGCTTATCCTAGCCAGTTTATTCCGTTGTTTGAAAGAAACGGTTTTGTGTTGAAGCTGGATATGTATATGCTTGAAAAAGTCTGTGGAATAATTAAAGGCTGGATGGATACAGGCAAAAAAATGATAACAGTTTCAATAAACTTTTCAAGGCTCCATCTTAAAGAGGGGGACTTTGTTGAGCGGATAGAAGAAACGGTAAACCGTTATGGAATACCGAAGAAATATATTGAAATCGAGCTTACAGAATCAACTATTTTTGATAATGAAGAGTTGCTCCAAAGCATACTATTTAAGCTTCATGAAGCAGGCTTTGCGCTTTCTATGGACGATTTTGGGACAGGGTATTCCTCATTAGGGCTTTTGAAAAATCTGCCTGTTGACGTTATAAAGATTGATAAAGGATTTTTTGCGAACAATTTGTACAAAACGCGTACAAAAACAGTTATTGAAAGCGTTATGCAAATGGCTAAGAAGCTCAACATTCATACAGTTGCTGAAGGTGTTGAGAATAAGGAGCATATAGACTTTTTGCGTGATGTTGGCTGTGATATAGTGCAAGGGTTTTATTATGCAAAGCCTATTCCCGCAAAGGATTTTGATCCAGGAAAAGGCGTGAGTGTTATACGCGAAATGGAGCAGGACGATTTCATAAAGCTTTCTAATGTAAAGGATATGAATGCGGGGAGAATAGCCCTAAGCAACGATATGCCTGTTGCTCTTTATAGATTGTTCCAGCTGGCATTACGAAAAACTTTGATAGAAATATATGGCGAGGGCGAAATGAAAAAGGTTCTTCGAGACACAGGGAAACTAGCTGGGCGCTCGTTTGCTCAGGAAGCACTTGATCTGAGTTTGTCTTTAGAAGAATTTTTAGAACATCTTGCAAATAAATTTTCAGAAGCAAGTATTAGTATATTGACGGTAGAAGTTTTTGACGAACAGACAGGGCGGGGGACTATTACCCTTGCAGATAGTTTGGATTGTTTGGGCAAGCATGATATAGGAGAGCCATTGTGCCACTATATGGAGGGCTTTATCGCCGGTATTTTCAATCTATATACAGGTAAGCTTTATTCGGTTATTGAAGTTGAGTGTTGGGGCATGGGTTCCGATGCGTGCCGGTTCGAAATCAAACCAAAATAAGATTTTTATAAAACTAAAATTTGAGGGTGCGGTTCACAATGAACCGCACCCTCAACATATCTATTGATTTTCCTTATGCCAATAATTTAGTAAGGGCATATAGTCTTTACCGTTAATTCGCCATCAACAATTGAGAGAGCGTGTGAATATGCATTCTCCCAATTGTTGGGGCGTTTTGTTATTAATCCAAATCAACAGTAAACTTAAACGAATAAGTAGGATAAAGCGTAGGTAGTTTCAAATTGTTTACAACAATCTTGCTGCCTTTAGCAACACCTTGGACAGTGATTGAATTAGCCTCTGCATCAAAGTCGAATGCAGCAGATGCGCCATTAACAGTAACCGAAGTTTTTGCATACACAGCGATTGGCGAGTTAAATGTAATTGTTGCGGAGCCATCATCGTTTAAGGTGT
>CAYVCG010000100.1:0-2921 GCA_964449985.1 uncultured Defluviitaleaceae bacterium | reverse complement strand
TCAACACGGCTTTTTGTCGCCCATTTTTTCTTCTTGCCTATACTGGACATAAAGCTGTTTGGAATCCTGACAGAATTGTTTGCATTTTGGCCTGAAACCGTGTCATAGGCTTCGCCATCGATGGATGTGGAATAACCCATCTTTCCAAGAGCAGAAACCTTATCCTCTTCCTTGGATTTCCACAGTATGTAGTCCATAATTTCCGGATGATCCAGATTTAGTATGTTCATTTTTGCGGCGCGCCTTGTTGTTCCGCCTGATTTTATAGCTCCTGCATTGCGGTCAGAGACTTTAAGAAAGCTTAAAAGACCCGATGATCTTCCACCGCCGGATAAAAGCTCATTTTTAGCGCGAATAGGCGACCAGTTAGTTCCAACGCCAGAACCGTATTTAAACAACAGCGTTTCCGTAATCAATTGATCCGTTAATGATTTTTCGCCGATTAATGAATCCTTAACGCTTATTATAAAACATGCCGAGCCCTGTGTTCTTGTATATGCGTCTTTAGAGGATACAACGTCTTCGGAAGCCTCGTCATAATAATAATGGCCTTGGGGAGGGCCTGATACACCATAAGATAGATTGAGCCCGGTATTAAACCATTGCGGGCTATTAGGCGCCCAAATCTGAGCCAAAAGCATATAGACAAGTTCATCATAGACTATGCCTTTTTGAGCATCATTAATCATTTTCTCGTCTACTAAAGATTCCGTCCAAAACGAAACCATTCTATGAGCAATTTCCCTCATTGAATATTCGTGACCTCTGCTGTTATTAACGCCTTTCTTGCGAAAATATTTGCTGGCTATGATATCGCATGCGCTTTGGGAATAATCCTCGGGGAATTCAAGGTCATTCATTTCTGTTATAACCTCGCCCGTCTGATAATTAGTCAGGCGGACATCCACCTTTTTCCATTTAAACAAGTCATATACAGTTAGCTTGCTGCCCTCAAGTTTCTTTGTATAATGCCTAATTATATATTTATCAAGCTCCACTTTCAATGCCCCTTTCAAATTTCATACTAAATATTGTAACACTTATTGCAAACTTGTCAATATGTTGTATGTAATTATTTTCCAACAAGTTTCGAGATGACAAAAAGGGCTTGGGGAACTTTTTCGAAAAAAGTCTCCCAAACCCTTCAAAAAGCCTTAACATCTAGCAAACCATGTTGCAAAAATTAGTTTTCAAAATCTTTTTCGTCTGTATAGCAACAGCCATTTTCGTCACAATATTCGTCTTCATCTTCGCAGCAATTAAAATCGTCCAACCCATATTCCGCACAACATCCGAAATACCTTGTAATAACGAAAACAACAGCTGCAACCGCAGCAGCAGCCCCAATAACGGCAAGAATGATCACAAATATATTGTTATTTCTTTTTGATTCTCTTCTGATCATGTTTCTTAAATCGCTAAAATTAAAATCGTCGTTTAAAAGCTTTTTCATTGATATAACAACTCCAATCTAATTTGGTTTAAAATAAAGATAATTTTTTACATAATCAGCATAGGAAACTTGTTTTTTTAAACCTAAACCCGATGCTGAAAAAGCCCTTTGCTCCTTCTAAGCTCATCATATTCATTACACGCCTTAGTCATGATTTGCTTTTCATCATGAAATTTTAACAAATGATACGCTTCGTGTCTTTTGTAAAAACCAGCATCAGAAAAATACTCGTCCGCTTGGGGCTTGCAATAAAACGAATCGGCAATCATAAGATACCAATGGACAGTTTTGTCCACCATATCGTCATAGCCGCGGAAAGTATACTGCGTTTTACCAATATATTTAATTATTTTGGCCGACACACCTGCTTCTTCTTTAACTTCCCTGTAGGCGGTTTGTTTAAATGATTCTCCCGATTCTATAGTACCTTTTGGGAGAACCCAGCCGATATATTTTCCGTTTTGATTTTTATAGAGCAAAAGGATTTTACCTTTATAGATTACAACACCTCCGCAACTTACGGCAGCAATCATTGTGCAATCCTCCGATTCAATCAAAACATTATTTATTTAATAAAAGTATAACCCTTTTATTAGAAATTATCAACCATTTATTTTTATTAATAATGCTAAAAGAATCGGCAAACGGCTTAAAATAGCACAATTTATAAAAGTTTAAAGCTAAGATTTATCAGGCATCTGTTGATAATGACTCTTAAAAGGCGAATTGGCCAGATGAATCTTCATTTTTCTAAAACCATTATAGGCCATTACACCAAAGAACGGTATAAATATAGCCATAACATACGGTGGCTGAGACAACAGTATGAAATCATACAAACCGTGTACAAACCAAGCTACAAAAAATCCTCGGATCAAGTATGCAACACGCTTTTCCGGCTCTAGCTTTGCCATAGAGAAATAATAACCCATCATAACTCCGAAAAATGCATGGCCGGGAACAGAAAAAATTGCTCTCGCAAAGGCTGTGGACATACCGCCCATCTCTGGGTTAAACACATATAGAATATTTTCTACCCCTGCAAATCCAAGAGAAATGAAAACAGAATAAACAATGCCGTCAAACCGCTCGTTAAGGTTTTTATTGCGCCATGTCAGTATAAACAGAACGATATACTTAAACCCTTCTTCAACTAATGAAGCAACGATAAACGACATATAAAACGCCTCAAACAATAAACCGGAAATCGGCATAAACGATGTTACTATAGTCTCTGCAAAAATAATCGGAAAAGTAATTATCACGCCGAATATTACGCCGACACCCAAAAGTCGCACAGGCTCTTTTTCATATTTGTCGCGTATATAAATATAAAAAATGCATATTAAAACCGGCGCAATTGCCGCCAAAAACAAGTTGGTCATTCATTCCAAGCCTCCAGTCAAATATATTATTTTATAAAGTTTTAATAAATATTCAGATAGAGGAAAAAAGATAGCAAAATTAA
>CAYVCG010000099.1:0-3638 GCA_964449985.1 uncultured Defluviitaleaceae bacterium | reverse complement strand
TTTATTTAATTATTTATATTAATAATATTAAAAATTTTCTGATTATTTGAAAGGATGAGTTCCATGAAATACATAACGTTTGCTTTGGCAAAGGGTCGCTTAGCGGAGCTTGCTATGGACAAGCTCTCTGCAATAGGGATACGGTGTGACGAAATGCGTGAAAAATCACGTAAACTTATATTTGTTAACGAAGAATTGAAGCTAAAATTCTTTCTCTCAAAAGCTGGCGATGTGCCTACATACGTCGAAAACGGTGTTGCTGATATCGGGATAGTCGGAAAGGATACATTATTGGAGGAAGACCGCAAGATATATGAGCTGCTTGATTTAGGGTTTGGTAAATGCCGCATCGTTGTTGCTGGAAAGCCCGAAATGGCTCTTAGGCTATATCAAAGCAACGACTTGCGCGTAGCCACCAAATATCCAAATATTGCGCGGGACTATTTCTATAATCAAAAAAACAAAACTGTAGAAATATTTAAGCTTAATGGCTCTGTAGAACTCGGCCCAATCGTCGGGCTTTCTGATGTTATAATCGATATCGTTGAAACCGGGTCTACTCTTAAAGAAAATGGATTAGTGATTATAGATGAGGTGGCTAATGTTTCTGCACGTTTTGTTGTAAATCGGGTCAGCATGAAGATGGAGCATGAACGTATTTTAAACATTGTAAAAAAACTAAAAGAAGTGGTTTAAGGAAGGTGAGTATGTAAATGGACTTAATATATTATAACACCGCTGAGGGCGAAAGGCTGTTAGAAAAAATGCTTTCAAGAACCCAGCTTGAATACGGAAATGTTCAGGCTGTTGTTGATGAAATAATAAATAATGTGCGCAAACATGGCGACAAGGCGTTGTTTGAGTATACTCTCAAGTTTGATAAAGCAGAAATAAATGAAGCTAATATACAGGTTTCCGAAGAGGAGATTAAAGAAGCCTATAATTGTGTTGATAAGGCTTTGCTGGAGGTTATTAGAAAGGCTGTCGGAAGAATAGAGAAATTTCATTCAAAGCAAAAACAAAACAGCTGGCTCGAACCAGACAAAAGTGGGGAATTATTAGGTCAGATGATACGCCCTGTCGAAAATGTCGGCGTATATGTTCCTGGTGGCAAGGCAGCATACCCATCATCTGTATTAATGAATATTATACCCGCCAAAATCGCAGGTTCACATAATATCATTATGTCAACTCCAGCCAATCAGAACGGAAAGGTTTATCCAACTACAATCGTTGCTGCTGTTGAGGCCGGAGCGACAAAAATATTCAAAGCGGGTGGGGCGCAAGCGATTGCAGCTATGGCTTTTGGCACAAACACCATACCCAAGGTGGATAAAATAGTGGGGCCGGGGAATATATACGTTGCTCTGGCGAAAAGGAGCGTTTATGGCTTTGTTAATATAGACTCTGTTGCAGGCCCCAGCGAAATATTGATCATCGCTGATGAAACTGCTAATCCGAAATATATTGCGGCAGACCTTCTTTCTCAGGCCGAGCATGACGAACTGGCGTCATCCATACTTATTACTACAAGCGAAACTATTGCAAAAGAAACATTAAAAGAAGTCGAAATACAGACATCTGCGTTATCAAGAAAAGATATAATTAAAAAATCTCTGGAAAACTATGGAGCTGTTGTAATAACAAATAATCTGGAAGAAGCAGCCGCTTTAAGCAACGTTGTCGCACCGGAGCATTTGGAACTGTGTGTTGGCTCTCCATTTGAGCTGTTGACAAAAATACAAAATGCCGGCGCTGTTTTCCTCGGTCATTATACGCCAGAGCCTTTGGGCGATTATATGGCCGGACCTAACCACGTTTTGCCTACAGGCGGGACATCGAGATTCTTTTCTCCGCTGTCGGTTGATGATTTTATAAAGAAATCCAGCGTTATATCGTTTTCAAGAGAAGCACTATTAAACTTGTCTGATGATATTATTAACTTTGCAGAAGCAGAAGGCTTATCTGCTCACGCAAATTCTATAAGGGTGAGAAAAAATGAAATGGATTAGAAAAGACTTAGAGAATTTCAGGCCATATCATGCTGATGTTCCTGAACATAAAATAAAACTTGATGCTAATGAAAGCCCGTTTGCTTTGCCGGAAGCCATCCGAAGTGAATTTATTAAATGGTTTGAAAACGAAGAAGACTTGAATATATATCCAGACAGTGACTGCAATGCGCTGAGAGAGGCAATAGCGCAATTTTGGTCTGTGGATAAAGAAAATATACTGTGTGGGGTTGGCTCGGATCAGATAATAGACTATATAACAAAAGTATTTCTTGAACCCGGAGATGTTGTTGTTGCACCAAAACCATCATTCTCTATGTATGCCCTAACATCTGTTTTAAATCATGGCAAAATAATAGAAATTGAATTAAAAAATAGTGCTATTTATAATATTTATGATATAATAGAATCAGTAAACAAGCATAAAGCAAAACTACTGTTTTTATGCACACCTAATAACCCGACAGGTAATAGCCTTACTGAGAATGAAATAATTCAAATAGTTTCTTCTTTGGATTGTCCGGTGCTTGTTGATGAAGCCTATGCTGATTTTTCCGGTCAAACAATGATCCCATACATAAACAAATATAAAAATATGATTGTTTTAAGAACGTTTTCAAAAGCTTATGGTTTAGCAGGGGCTAGAGTAGGGTATGCAGTCGCTTCCAGCGAAATGATTGAAGCCATCGGCATTGTTAAAGCGCCATATAATCTAAGCACTATCTCCCAAACGCTGGCAATTCTTGCTTTAAAACACAGTGACGAATATAAAAAGCGTATTGAAACCCTTAACCGCAATAAGGACTCACTATACAAAGAATTAAAGACAATTCCTGGGGTGGAGGTTTTTCCTTCAGACGCCAACTTTTTGTTTATTAAAACAGATAGGAATATAAGCAAGGCTTTTTCTGATAACGGTATACTTATCAGGACGTTTAAAAGAGGGGAAAATGAAGTGATTCGGCTTTCTGTCGGAACAAAAGAGCAAAATCAAGCAGTTTTCGGGCTACTTAAAAATATATTTTTAGGAGGCGAGTGAATTATGGCAAGGCAAGTTGTTGTTGAACGCAATACGCATGAAACAAAGATTAAGCTGGAACTAAACCTTGACGGAACAGGTAAATCAAATATTTTTACAGAAGTCGGTTTCTTTGATCACATGCTTACTCAGGTTGCGCGCCATGGATTTATTGATTTGTTTTTAAACGCCGAGGGTGATATAGATGTTGATTATCACCATACTGTTGAGGACGTGGGCATTGTTCTAGGCAAAGCCCTTACTGATGCGCTTGGTGAAAAAGAAGGCATAAAGCGTTATGGCTATTCTATCTTGCCTATGGAGGATGCATTGGTTATTTGTGCCGTTGATTTTTCCGGCAGGGCGTTTCTTGGGTTTGATGTCCGGTTCACCTGTGAGCGCATAGGTGCTCTTGAAACAGAAATGATAGAAGAATTTTTCAGGGCTGTTTGCTTGCATGCGGGTCTAAATCTCCATTTTAAGCTCCTAGAAGGAAAAAACAATCATCATATCGCTGAGGCATTATTTAAAAGCTTTGCAAAAGCCGTTTGTGAAGCAGTTTCATTTGATCCGAGAATAAGTGGCGTTTTATCAACAAAAGGGATGCT
>CAYVCG010000098.1:0-3775 GCA_964449985.1 uncultured Defluviitaleaceae bacterium | reverse complement strand
AAAGCAATCCAATGATTCCGTAACTGTTATCGCATTTGTTTCCAAAGCATTAATAACTCCAAGCAGGCATAGAGCTGCAAGTATAGAAAATTGGTACTGCTTGTAGTTTGCAAATTCATTTCGCCACATCCTTTAATGATTATGACACACCCCTATGGGGATAATAGCTTTTGGGCTAATATATCCCGAGAATTTTTTCTGGTAAGCCTTATGAGATTAAGTTTGACAACTATTACATGTAGAATTATACTAAATAAGGATAAATTTTACAATTAAATCTGATGGGTTATATAAAAAATAGGATTTTGAAAGGAGAATAAAGTTGGATTCTAGCGCTTTGATGATGTTGTTTGTGGCTACTTTAGTCTTCTTGTTATTGGGTTTTGTTGCTTGTGATACAAAATTTTATAACAAACATTATAGTAAGATTACATTAATACTCATAGCGCTTATTTTTGTTTTTATTATATTAGTTAATGATAATACAGCGAGGAATTGTATTATATTTATATTTTGCGGGTTTCAAGCAGGTTCGCTTCTTAAAATGCTCTGGAATTATATCATAAAAACTTTAGGGATATAATAAAACAGGCCGCCGGGAAAACCGACAGCCTTAGAAAAGTTCAATAAATAATTTTAGAGATTAATACCAGCCTCTTAATTTCATAGCAGCAGCAACTCTCTTTATAGAGTGCATATAAGCTGCTGTTCTCATAGGAACGTTGTATTCTGCCTTAACTTTGTAGATAGCTTCGAAAGCATCAGTCATAGCGACTTCTTCTTTTTGAGCAACTTCTTCTTCTGACCAATAATAGCCATATAAGTTTTGAACCCATTCAAAATAAGAAACAGTTACGCCGCCTGCGTTAGCAAGGATATCCGGAACAACAAGGATGCCTCTTTTATTAAGCACTTCGTCAGCGTCAGCTGTAACAGGGCCATTTGCACCTTCAACAATAAGAACAGCCTTGATTTTTTCAGCAACGTCAGAAGTAATAGAATTTTCAAGAGCGCATGGGAACATAACATCAACGTCCAACGCCCAGAATTCATCCAATGTGATTTCGGAAGCTCCCGGGAAGCCTTTCATCGTTCTGTTTGCGTTAAAGTACCTCAACAGCTCTTTAGCGTCAAAACCGTTTGGATTGTAAACAACACAGTTGTATTCAGCAACAGCCATAAGTTTAGCGCCGTAGCTTTCTGCGCAAAGCGCTGTATAGCTTCCAACGTTTCCAAAGCCTTGCACAGCTATTTTTGCGCCGCTTAAATCTTTGCCAAGCTTTTTCATAGCTTCTCTTGCGCAGATAGCAACACCAAGGCCAGTAGCAGCTGTTCTGCCCTTTGATCCGCCAAATTCCAGCGGTTTGCCAGTTAAAACGCCGATTGCACTGTGGCCGCACAATTTGTTATACTCGTCAACCATCCATGACATAATCTGGCCATTTGTGTTAACGTCTGGAGCAGGGATATCAACTTTTTCGCCGATAAGCTTATGTATCGCGTCTATGTATCCGCGGCTTAAGCGCTCAAGCTCGCCTTGGGAAAGAGTAGACGGATCAACAATGATGCCGCCTTTGCCGCCGCCATAAGGAATACCTGTTACGGAGCACTTAAACGTCATCCATACAGATAAAGCCATAACTTCGTCACGATTAACCTGTTGATGGAAGCGTATTCCACCTTTTGTCGGGCCTACGGCGTCGTTATGTTGTGAACGGAAACCTGTAAATACTTTTACGCTTCCGTCATCCATTTTTACAGGAATAGAAACTTCAAGAACTCTCTGGGGCTGTTTCAAAATCTCATAAACAGCCGGCTCCATCCCAAGTTTGTCACAAGCGTTCTTAACCTGCGCTTGTGCATTAAGGAAAGGATTCAAACTATCATTGTTAGACATCTGCAAAACCTCCTAAAAATCTACACATTATTTTAATAAAATAACTTTTTTATTTTATCAATATTTTGTGATAATAGCAATATATTTCTTTTAAATATTACTTATGACACGTATCATTTTTTTACATACGTTCCAACTATTGCCAGTGTAGATTATTTGTTCTATACTCAAAACAGCATTACTAAAATCGGAGGTTTTTTAAGTATGATATACACTCTAACGCTAAACCCTTGTATTGACTATGTTGTTGGCTTAAAAACGCTTTCGCCGGGCTGTGTTAATCGAACGGAAACGGAGAAGATTTTTGCGGGCGGGAAAGGCATAAATGTTTCAATAATGCTTAAAAATCTGGGGATGGAAAGCTGTGCATTAGGTTTTGCCGGAGGATTTACCGGAGCAAAAATTGAAGAGATGTTAAGGGCTTATTGCAAAACCGATTTTGTGCATGTACAAGGCGATTCACGCATTAACGTTAAGGTCAAGACTGATGATAACGAGACAGAAATAAATGGTATGGGCCCTAAAATAAGTAAATCAGATTTGGATGAGCTTATTTATCGATTGGATAATGCGACGAGTGAAGATATAGTTGTGCTTTCCGGGAATGTTCCGGCATCTTTGCCTGATAATGTTTATGAAGTAATATGCAAAGGCTTGTTTGAAAAAAGCATATGCTTTGTTGTTGATACAACAAAACAGCAGCTTCTTAACACCCTTAAATACCATCCGTTTTTAATCAAGCCAAATTCTATTGAGCTGAGAGAAATTTTTAATAAGACAATAAAGTCGGATGACGAAATTATTTGCTATTCAAGGCAACTTCAACAGATGGGCGCGAGAAACGTGTTAGTATCAATGGCGGCTGACGGCGCGATGCTTCTAACGGAAGATGGGGAAATCATATCGGCAAAACCACCGTTTTCTGAGAGAAAAGCAATAAACTCTGTTGGAGCGGGTGATTCTATGGTTGCGGGATTTTTGTTCGGTTTTTTAAGCAGTGGCGGCAGCTATCACGATGCGTTTAAGCTTGGCATAGCAGCAGGAAGCGCAACGGCGTTTTCCTCTTGGATAGCTTCAAAAGACAAAGTGTACGAAATGCTTAATGAAATAAATTATAATTAGAGATTTTTTTGCGGTTAATTTTCTGTATATTTTTAATCCTTTTACGAATTACTAAATAAATGCTGATTTGATGAAAGGATTGATTATATGCTTAGTGAAAGATATCAAAATGATGGCGTATCTTGTATGGATCTTAATGAATTGCAATTAAATGCAAGGGATGCATTTAATAACAAATACAAATCGGATTATAAAACTGAATACGTAAAATGTCTGTGCGGCAGCGATGATTATGAGGTGTTGGCAGAAAAAGAAAAATTTGGGTTAGAATGCCGAAATGTCATTTGCAAAAATTGTGGGCTTGTTTATCAAAACCCAAGGATGACACAAGAAGCATATGACAAGTTTTACGATAGTGAATATCGCCTGCTTTACTGTAGCTCTGAACATGCCTGGGATGATTTTTTTAAGCATCAAGTGATGAGAGGGCAGTTTCTTTTTGATTATGTTTCCCGCTTTATTCCAGAGGATAAATGTTTTAATGAAATGAGTGTTTTGGATATTGGTTGCGGTGCAGGAGGTATGCTTGCTTATTTTAAAGAAAAGGGATTTTTTGAACTGGGTATTGACTTGGGAAGGCAATATTTAGAACGTGGATTATCCATGGGTTTGAACCTAATGCCTGTTCATTCTTCTGTGCTTTTGGAAGAATATGAAGGGCGTTTTGATATTATTATACTAAGCCATGTCCTGGAGCATTTTCTTGATATTGTCGGTGAGCTTGATATAATAAACCGTCTTTTAAAAGATGACGGC
>CAYVCG010000097.1:0-3884 GCA_964449985.1 uncultured Defluviitaleaceae bacterium | reverse complement strand
TGCTTTAAATCATACAGGCTTTGCGATAAATCCACAGGCAGGATGTGTGGGTTTATAAGGCGCTTATGCTCGTCCCACAACGAATCAAGCTCGGTTTTGCAATAGCTTTGTATGTCCATAACAGATGGAGGATTATAAACACATTCCCCGTTTATAAATATTGGAACAAGAAGTTCTCTAACCACATATTCTCCTGGTTGCATGGTCATGCGTTTCCATATTGCCAGAGGATCAAAAATGGTAAGCGGTTTCGTTTCGTCTATCGTTTCGTGCTCAAGGGCTATAATATCGGCCTTGATTTTTCCTGTTTGTTTATCGTATATACGAAAAACCTTTTTGACGCCGGGGTTCGTTATTTTCTCCGGATTGTCCGAAACCTTTATTTTGGGGTGTAATACGCCGTCTTCATCTGTTTCTGCCGCAAGCTTATAAACGCCGCCAAAAGCAGGGCAATCCTTAGAGGTTATCAAGTTTGTTCCAACGCCCCAAAGCGTTATTTTCGCGCCTTGAAGCTTTAAAGACTGGATTATGTTTTCGTCAAGATCGCTTGAGGCGCTTATGACAGCATCAGGAAAACCGGCTTCATCAAGCATTTTGCGTGCTTTCTTGGAAAGATAAGCAAAGTCTCCACTATCAAGCCTCACCCCATAGTTTTTAAGCTCTGCTCCAGAAGCTTTAATCTCGGAAAACACCTTTATTGCATTCGGCACACCGGATTTTAATGTATTATACGTATCCACGAGCAGTATGCAGTTGTTCGGGAATATCCTTGCATACTCACGAAATGCAGTAATCTCATCAGGAAAACTCATAACCCAGCTATGCGCATGTGTACCTTTTATTGGTATATCAAAGAGCTTTCCTGCCAAAACGTTGCTCGTTGCGCAACATCCGGCAATAATGGCTGCTCTTGCTCCGTATATTCCGGCGTCCGGCCCTTGAGCACGGCGCAGACCAAATTCCATAACATTGTCGCCTTCCGCCGCCCAAATAACCCTTGCGGCTTTCGTTGCTATAAGGCTTTGGTGGTTTATTATGTTTAACAAAGCTGTTTCAATAAGCTGCGCCTCTGAAATCGGCGCTTTTATGCGAAGCAAAGGCTCATGAGGAAAAACGACTGTTCCTTCCGGAATGGCATAAATATCACCGGTAAACTTAAACAATTCCAAATATTTAATGAAATCCGGTTTGAAAGCATTAAGGCTGCTTAAATAATCTATATCACTTTTGTCAAACCTCAGATTTTTAATGTATGATATAACTTGCTCTAACCCAGCAGCGATTGCATAACCATTTCCTGACGGATTTTTCCTATAAAACAAATCAAAAACCACAGTTTTTTCAGATAAATTCGAAATATTATATCCCTGCATCATTGTTAATTCATAAAAGTCTGTTAACATCGTCAAATTATCATATTGCATAAAATTATCCCTCTTTCTTTATAACATATTATAACATAGATTTTGCAATATAGTTTATTTAATGCAAAAAAGTTTTTAAACCGTATGAGAATCATAAACAAGTCATGTCAGGCATATTTTATTACAAGCATACTTGTTTGGAGTGAAGATGAATGCTGAACTATTTATGGACTGGAATGATTCTAATAGGCATTGTTGTTGCGGCTTTTATGGGACGCATGGGAGATGTTACGAATGCAGCGCTGGAATCAGCCAAGGACGCTGTTCAGGTTTGCATAACGATGCTAGGGATAATGTCTATGTGGACAGGGCTTATGAAGATAGGAGAAAGAGCCGGCCTGATAAAAGGATTGTCACGGCGTATGATGCCGTTTTTGAAACTGCTTTTCCCAAAGCTGCCAGAGAAAAGCAAAGCGATGGATCATATATCGACGAATGTTATTGCAAATGTATTGGGGCTTGGATGGGCAGCGACACCGGCAGGGATAAAAGCAATGGAAGAACTGCAAAAGCTAAACAGAGACAAAACTACTGCCAGCAGAGAGATGTGTATGTTTATGATTTTTAATATGTCCAGCCTGCAAATCATTTCTGTAAACCTGATTGCATACAGGGCACAGTACAACTCGGCGAACCCATCAGAAATAATAGCACCGGGGCTGTTTGCAACAATCGTAACAACTGTTGTCGGCATTATAATAGCCAAAATATTTGAAGCCTTTTATTTTAAGAAGAATTAAACTTAATACTTGGCCGGAGGAGAATAAAATTGAGATTTATGCTGTTTTTGTCGGACCTTATGGTTCCGGTAGTTATATTTATTATCGTTTCATATGGTATATCCAGAAAAGTTCCTGTTTTTGACGAGTTTATATCGGGGGCTAAAGATGGCTTTCAGACCGTCCTGCATATAATGCCGACGCTTGTCGGGCTTATGGTTGCAGTAGGAATTTTGCGTGCTTCGGGTGCTTTGGATCTGCTGGCGGCAGCGGTTGCGCCGATTGCAAATCTGATCGGTTTCCCGAAAGAAGCCCTGCCAATAACGTTTATGCGGCTTGTTTCATCATCCGCTTCAACAGGGCTTCTGCTTGATGTGTTTAAGGTGTTTGGGCCTGATTCATTTATCGGCAGGCTTGTTTCCGTTATGATGAGCTGCACAGAAACTGTTTTTTATACGATGAGCGTTTATTTTTTAAGCGTTAAAATAACAAAAACCAGATACACCCTTGCGGGCGCTTTAATAGCGAATTTCTCAGGCGTTGTCGCATCTGTTTTTATAACAGAGCTGGTGTTTGGAAGATAGATGTTATGCCCAGAGGCTTTTTGGATATTTGTTTTCAGCTATCATTTTATTTATTTCATTAACGACAATCTCCTTATCATCTTTATACGTGAAACCATACCAGCGTTCGTTGCATTTTAAAACCTTGACAGATGCCCTTTTTTCTTCCAAGAGTTTGCCAACGACAGATGGGAGATAAAATTCAGCTTTTAGCAGGTTGTTTTTATTGGAAGCATAAAAATGAGGGAACATCGCCTCTATTTCATCAAAGAAATCCGTTGTAAACCCCCAGCAGTTCATAGATACAAGAGTATCGGGGGAAAGAGCTCCTGTTTCTTCTCCTTCCGTAAAATATATCATGCCATTAGACTTTTCTATCTTAGTGCGCTCGACAACACTTACTAAGTCATCGCAATCATTCGTATCGCAAACCCCGCGGGAAACATATCCTTTTTCAGACAAAGTGTTTCCAAGCTTATAGCCAGCCATACAATAGTTGTACTTTTCGTTAGCCCCAATGCCTTTTAAATAATCCGCAATAATTCTAAAAGCTCCAAAGCCATAAAAATCATCGGCGTTTATAACTGCAAATGGAGAATCAACAGCTGGCCTTGCTGATAAAACAGCGTGAGCCGTTCCCCACGGTTTTTCCCTTCCATCAGGGCAAATGAGGTCGAAGGGCAGATTGTTCATATCCTGAAAAACACATGCACAGTCAATTTGTTTACTAAGCCTGTCAAAGACCTTCTCTCTAAACTGTTCCTCAATCTCCTTCTTTATAACAAAAACGATTTTATTAAACCCAGCGCGTTTTGCATCATATACGGAATAATCAATAATCATTTCGCCGTTTGGGCCGACAGGTTCTATCTGTTTTATGCCTCCAAACCTACTGCCGATTCCCGCTGCCATTATAACAAGAGTTAAATCCATAAAAAAATCCTCCACTCCAAGCGATATTGCTTTACAGTATAATATACTCCAATAAATTATTTATGACAATATGTAATAATTTGATTTCTGGAACGTGTTAAGAGTTTTTATCACTTCTAAGGCCATGATTGCCCATAGGCAAAAAGAAACTCCGTAAATTTTGGTTTACGGAGTTTCTAAAATTTTATTAATGGGCCCTCGGGGACTCGAACCCAGGACCGTCCGGTTATGAGCCGGATGCTCTA
>CAYVCG010000096.1:0-4166 GCA_964449985.1 uncultured Defluviitaleaceae bacterium | reverse complement strand
TGGAGTAAGCTTTATGGATTCATCAGGTATCGGCATGATAATCGGAAGATATAGAAATCTTAGTGCCACAGGCGGCAAAGTCGCTGCTGTGGGCATAAACAATGATTTAAAGAGAATATTCGAAATTTCAGGTTTGAAAAAAATCATTCCATGCTTTGATAACGTTAATGAAGCATTGAATTCTATATAAGGAGGCTTTATTTTTATGGGTTATGATAATGAAGCTGTTATTAAAATAAGTGCAAAATCGCAAAATGAAGCTTTTGCAAGGGTGGCTGTGGCATCTTTTATATCACAGCTAGACCCATTGGTTTCGGACATAACGGACATAAAAACAGCGGTTTCCGAAGCCGTAACAAACGCAATAATACACGGATATGAAAACCCCCATGGCAAGGAGGTTACTCTTGTCATAAAAACCGGCGGTGATGATGTTTACATAGAAGTTATAGACAATGGTAATGGCATTTCTAATGTTGATGAGGCCAGACAGCCGCTTTTTACTTCCAAGCCCGAAATGGAGCGTTCCGGAATGGGTTTTACTATTATGGAAACGTTTATGGACAGCGTTGAGGTTTTTTCTAAACAGGGTGAGGGAACAAAAATAATTATGACGAAAAGGCTGTCCCGATAACGGAACGGAATCGGGTGATGCTTATGGAAAAAACGATTGAATTAATTAAGCTTTCACAAAACGGTGATAAATCTGCCAAGCAGCAATTGATCGAAGAAAATTTGGGCCTTGTTTGGAGCGTTGTTAAGCGTTTTGCCAACAAAGGGCACGAAATGGACGATTTGTTTCAGATTGGCTCTATAGGTCTTTTAAAGTGTATTGATAAATTTGATTTCAATTATGACGTAAAGTTTTCCACATATGCCGTTCCGATGATAATGGGCGAGATTAAAAGATTTTTGCGCGATGACGGGCTGATAAAGGTGTCTCGCTCTTTAAAAGAAGTTTCAACAAAGGCAAGGTATATGCAAAATGCTCTTACGCAAAAAACAGGAAAAGTCCCTACTATTGATGAATTGGCAGCCGCTTTGGAAACAGACGTTGAAGACCTTGTTATGGCTATGGAATCGGGTATGGAGGTCGAATCTCTTTATCAAACCGTTCATCAGGGAGACGGATCACCTATTTATTTAATAGACAAGCTGGATCAATGCCAGGGTGAGGATGAAAACATGGTTGATACTATTGCTTTAAAGCAGATTATCAATCAATTGAACCCTAAGGAAAGACAGGTTATAATACTTAGATACTTTAAGGATAAAACCCAAACAGAGGTTGCTAAGGAGATAGGGGTTTCCCAAGTGCAAGTATCACGCATAGAAAAAAAGGTTTTGCAAACTATTAAAGATAAATTGACTTAGGAGTGTTTATATTGATTTACAGGCAAATCGGAAAAACAGACATGAAAGCAAGCATTATTGGGCTTGGAGGAGAGCATTTAGATAATAAGCCCTATGAAGTGCTTGAAGAAACAGTAAGCGCGGCATTATCAAATGGTGTTAATATCATTGATCTTTTTATGCCGGGAAATACCGTGCGAGAAAACATCGGGAAGGCTTTAGGATCTCATCGCAAAGACGTAATTATACAAGGGCATATCGGCTCGGTAGATATAAACGAGCAATATGATGTCTCTCGAGACCCGGATATATGCGCAAAATACTTTGAGCAGCTTCTGCGTTGCCTTAAAACAGATTATATAGATCTCGGCATGTTGTTTTTTATTGATAATGATGATGATTTTAAGAGTGTGTTTGACACAGGGTTGATTACTTATGTTGAAAGACTTAAACGTGAAGGCAAGATCCGTGCTATTGGCGCTGGTTCTCATAACCCCGCTATAGCAAAGCGCATTGTTGAAACAGGTGTTTTAGATGTGTTGATGTTCAGTGTTAATCTGGCTTTTGATATGACACCTTCAAACGTTTATGTATTGGATTCGCTGGAAAAAGGCTTTGAGACTTCTGTTTTTGACGGGATCGACTCTCAGCGCGCAGATTTGTATAAGCTTTGCCAAAGCAAAAACGTTTCCATAACCGTTATGAAAACGCTTGGAGCTGGCAAGCTTCTTTCCGCAGAGCATACACCTTTTGGAAAGCCTATGACAGTGGGGCAGTGTATACACTATGCTCTAACGCGTCCCGCGGTTGCAACCGCGCTTATAGGCTGCAAAAACCGGCATGAAGTAATGGAAGCTGTTAAGTATCTTGAGCTTTCAGATGAGGAAAAGGATTTTAGCGGCATTGCGGATTCGTTTAAGGGGTCTTTCCATGGGAACTGCGTATATTGCAATCATTGTCTGCCGTGCCCATCAGAGATTGATGTGGCTGCCCTAACAAAGTATCTGGACATAGCAATGTTGGATAGGGATAACATTCTGCCAAGTGTTCGTCAACATTATAATAATCTTAGCCATAAAGCATCAGAATGTATAGCTTGCGGTAAATGCGAGGAAAATGCCCCTTTGGAGTTTCTGTAATAAAAAATATGCAAAATGCAGTAAGTATTTTTGGATGTTAATACATATGATTAAAACCCCTCCAGCAAAGGGGTTTTTGTTTTAAAAGTTATATTTGACAACGGTGCAAAACGTAATTTTTGCTCAAAAGTTGCGGGACAAAACGCGTTCCCTCATTCCATTTTGGCGAAAAACACGCCAAAATTGGTGGTCGGGAACGCAAGTCCCGCCGCTTGCGCTAACTTTTACGCAAAAATATTGAATTATGCACCGTTGCCATTTGACAAAAAGGAAATATAGGTGTATAATTTCACATACAGTTTATCGTAGTAAAGAGATAAATCAATAAAATGCAAAGGCGGAGGTTTCATTGAAAAATAATAAAATACACACCCCTGACGGCGTTAAAGACTTTTTACCGGTTGAATTTATTTTTAAAAACAGTATTGAAAGAAAAATAGAGTCTATATTTTATAGTTATGGCTTTTTGCCTGTTTCCAGCCCAACAATCGAATTCTTGGAGGTTTTTGAAGGGAAGGGGAGCGTCTTGCCTTCTCAAATATATAAAATCTTAGATAGAGACGGGGCTATGCTTGCGTTGCGCTCTGATATGACTCCTGCAATCGCAAGAATTGCGGCAACGGAATATTCTAAAGAAGATTTGCCGTTTAGATTTTCATACATAACAAATACATTCCGCTATAATGAAAGTTATCAAGGAAAATCCAAGGAGATAACTCAGGCCGGGATTGAACTTATCGGCATAAATTCTGATGAATCAACAGCAGAGGTTATTGCAATAGCTATCAAAAGCCTTATTGCAGCAGGGCTTGAAGACTTTCGCGTTGATATAGGATCTGTAAGATTTTTTAAAGCAATAATAGATGATTTAGCTCTTGATGAAGTTCAGCGGGAAAAGCTTCAAGGCTTTTTGATCAATAAGGATTTTGTTTCAGTAGAAAACATGATAAATGAATGCAATATCTCTAATGAAATTAAAATGCTATTTAAAGAGCTTCCTCTACTCATCGGCGGCAAAGAAATTATCGAAAAAGCGCGGGCTTATGCTAAGAGTGCAGAGGCGTCTGCTGCCCTTGATCAAATCGAAAACATTTTTAATATACTATCGTTGTATGGACTGGAGAAATACGTTTTATTTGATTTATCAATGATAGGGCATTTGGATTATTACACCGGGATTATATTCCGCGCATATTCGTATGGGGCTGCAACTTCTATAATTGATGGTGGCAGATATGATATGCTATTATCAAAGTTCGGTTCTGATTATCCAGCTGTCGGTTTTGCTATAAAAATAAATGTACTGTTATCTGTACTAATAAATGAACATGATTCAAAATCATTATACGAAGACGTTACGTTAATAACATATACAGAGAACGGAATGAACAACGCCTTTGCCATAGCAGATAAGTTTAGGGATGCTGGCCTGCGCATTGAAAATAGCCTTTTGGGGACTGATTTGGATAAAAACATTGCATACGCAACCAGAAAAGGCATCGGCGGAATCTTATATTTTATGGACGATGATAATGTAAAAGTTATTGATTTGAAGGATAACAGCAGTCAGATCGTTAATATAAATGATTTGTAATATTAATTATATTTTTTATATTAACTATATTCTCTGTATTTAAGTATATTTAAAATATTAATAATATTTAAATTATATAG
>CAYVCG010000095.1:0-4262 GCA_964449985.1 uncultured Defluviitaleaceae bacterium | reverse complement strand
TTCGCAATTTTGGTCATAAAAATCCTTGATTTTAAGGTAAAAAAATAACCCGCCCCAATCACAAAGGCCCGCGGGTTATCTTTTAACATCGCAGCCTTTATAGCGGTTGCGCTTATGGGAGAGTGTTTGCCGCACTCTCTTTTATATATTTATTATAGCAAAATCATTCTCATGTGTCAAATATAGTGATATAATTAAGTTGCGCAAGTGCATATGGGCGAATAAGGCTTGACTTCCTCTTATAAAGGGGGTGAGGCCATGACTACATACGAAACAATCGCATTAATGATTGCTTTCGCAATTTTGGTCATAAAAATCCTTGATTTTAAGGTAAAAAAATAACCCGCCCTGATCACAAAGGTTTCGGGTTATCTTTCAACCTAGCAAGCCTTACCGCCTTTATAGCGGTTGCGCTTATGAGAGAGTGTTTCCCGCACTCTCTCTTTTATATGATTATTATAGCAAAGTGATTCACATGTGTCAACCGCAATTATTTGAGTGTTTATTTATCCGCTCCTGCGTAAAACCGCTCCCTAAGCTCCGCAACAGTCTTATCCTCAAGATATTCGTCATACGTACACATCCTGTCAATAATACCGCCCGGCGTTATTTCTATAATCCTGTTTGCTATCGTTTGGATAAATTGTCTGTCTTGAGATGTAAACAAAACTGATGCTTTTGTATCAATAAGGCTGTTATTAAGCGCTGTGATTGATTCTAGATCCAAATGGTTCGTGGGCTCATCAAGAATCAGCACATTTGCACCAAACAGCATCATTCTAGACAACATACAGCGAACCTTTTCACCACCGGAAAGAACCTTTGCAGCCTTTTGAGTCTCCTCTCCGGAAAACAGCATTCGACCCAAAAAGCCTCGTATAAATGTCTCCGATTTTTCCTCCGAGTATTGCCTAAGCCAATCAACAAGATTTAATTCAACACCATCAAAAAATTCTGCATTGTCCTTTGGAAAATATGCTTGTGACGTCGTAAGCCCCCATTTAAAAGTGCCGCTTTCTGGCTCTATTTCTCCCATAAGCGTTTTAAATAGAGTAGTTTTTGCTATATTATCCGGCCCGACAAAGGCTACTTTATCGCCCGGGTTGATAATAAAGCTTAACCCGTTTATAATTTTAACGCCTTCAACCGAAACGGACAAATCGCTTATAAGCAACAAGTCGTTGCCTATTTCACGATTCGGCTTAAAATCAATAAATGGATATTTCCTGCTTGATGGTTTTATGTCTTCTATAGTTATCTTTTCCAGCAGTTTTTTACGAGATGTTGCCTGCTTTGATTTTGAAGCGTTTGCACTAAAACGCTGTATAAATTCTTGCATTTCTTTTGCTTTGGCTTCATTTTTGGCATTTTGATCACGAGCCTGCTTTAATGCAAGTTGGCTTGATTCATACCAAAAATCATAGTTACCAACATACAGCTTAATTTTTCTATAGTCAACATCCGCAATGTGAGTACATACCTGATTCAAAAAATGCCTGTCATGGGATACAACAATTACAGTGTTTTCAAAATCAGCCAAAAAGTTCTCAAGCCAGTTTATAGCTGCAATATCCAGATGGTTCGTCGGCTCGTCAAGAAGCAATACATCGGGGTTGCCGAAAAGCGCCTGCGCAAGCAAGACCTTAACCTTTAATGAATCCTCAATATCTTTCATCAATTTATCATGATATTCAGTGGAAACACCCAGATTATTGAGCAGTGTTGCGGCGTCTGATTCTGCATTCCATCCGTTTAGCTCGTCAAACTCGCCTTCAAGCTCCGAAATTCTTATCCCATCCTCATCATTAAAATCAGGTTTGGCATAAATAACTTCTTTTTCACACATTATATCATATAATCTGGGAAAACCCATAATAACAGTTTGTATGGCTGTATATTCGTCATACTCATAATGGTTTTGTTTCAAAACAGCCAGTCGTTCACTGTTTGGCATTACTATTTCGCCTTTATTTGGCTCTATTTCTCCTGAAAGGACTTTTAAAAAAGTAGATTTCCCTGCGCCGTTCGCGCCTATTAAACCATAACAGTTTCCCTCTGTAAATTTTATATTTACATCTTCAAAAAGGGGCTGCTTTCCGTACTGAAGTGTAACTCCTACTGCGCTGATCATTTATTAATTACCACCTTAATTATTCATTACATTAAATATATTAGACATTGTATCACATATGGGTTTATAATTGCAAATTCGTTTTTTAATAATATTTGATTTTGACAAACTTCATATGTTATAATAATTTATTATTATAGTTATTACCAATATATGCTAGTTATAATATAGGAGTGTGGTTTTGTGCCTGATGGCAGTTATGCGCCGTTAATATTTCTTTTTCTGCTTTTTTGTCTATCCGCTTTTCTCTACGCAGCAGAGACATCACTTACACTGGCTACTTTTAAGAATTTTGATGATCGTTTTCAAAAAAAGATTGAATTTATTAAGAAATTAACTCAAGACTCAAATAAGCTTCTAGCGACGATTTCTGTATTATACAATATAGTCAATATAATTATTTGCGCTGTCATAACATCTTATTTGATACAAAACGCCGATTATTCGATCAGAACTATATCTCTCTCAATAATTATTTCGATCGTTTTGATATTAATCTTTGGAAAAACGATTCCAAAAGCTTGCGCAACAAAATATCCTGAGGCTATAGCGATATTTGTATCAAAGCCTATTCGATTTATCATAATTTTATTTTCGCCTATAGTCTTTATTTTAAACTTAATAACGAATTTGATCTTAAACCTTTTTGGCATTGAAATAAAAAAACCAACGCCTGCTATAACGGAAACAAAGCTAAAGGAAATGGTAAGCGCTGGGCACGAGGAAGGTATAATTGAAGAATCAGAAAAACAAATGATTGACAATGTGTTCGATTTTGGAGAAAACAGCGCTACAGATGTTATGACGCATAGAACCGAAATCATTTCTTTGCCGATTGATGCGGATTATAACACCGTATTGAATATATTTAAAGCGGAACAATACTCCCGAATCCCCGTTTATAGAGATGATATTGACCATATCATTGGAATTTTGCATTTTAAGGATTTTATTTTTACCGATATGAACGAAATAAATTTTGATATCAAAAAACTATTACGTCCGCCATTTTTTTCTTATGAGACAAAATCTACAAGCAAGCTCTTTGCTGAGTTACGCTCCAACGCCTTAACTATGGCTATAATTTTGGATGAATACGGTGGTACACTTGGGCTAGTTACCGTTCAAGACTTAGTTGAGGAAATCGTAGGCGATATCGCAGATGAATATGATGATCAAATAGATGAGGAAATAACCCAGATAAGTGAAACAACTTATATCGTTGCCGGTGGGGCAAAAATTGAAGATTTTAATGAGATAGCTAGGACACAGCTTGAATCCGAAGAATATGACTCAATGGCAGGATATGTTATGGAGACGCTTGGAGCAATACCATCCATTGGCGAAGAGGTAATAGCAAATGACGGGAAAATCAGCCTTTTCATTGAAGAAATGGATAAAAACCGCATATCAAGAATCAAAGTAAGCATTCATATTGACGACAAATAGTTTGGACAATAATAAGAATTAAATACCCAATAAAAAAGTTTTGAAAAGCATAAATGCTCTTCAAAACTTTTTTTAATTAAAGTAAGTTAATAATCTGCGATAAACCTCATTTCCTGGTTTAACAGGATTCCAAGAAGATGATTCGTCTATGCCCATTTCTTCAAGAATTTTTTCATTATCCTTCTTCAAGAGATTAGCTTTAATTAAAGGCTTTGGATCAAAAGTCTTATGGGATACCGCAAATTGATTTTTTAAACCAAGAGGGCCTAAATTGCTGTCAAATATGTCAGCTTTTTTATAATAAATTATAGTCTCCTCAACCACTTCACCTATGACGGCGAGATCATCCAGATTTTCAATAGCAAAATTGTTTCTGATAGCAACAAAAGATGGCTGAACTGCATAGAATGATAGCCTATGGTCTATTATAGCGCCTTGATACTTTAACAATTCATCACCGATGTTATTGAATTTAAACGTTACAGTCATTTGAACTGTGTTAGATGGAACTAAAAAGCAATATAACTTGTCGGCGTTTTCAGAATTAGAATTCTTATTCTTAAGCCAAACACTCTGTAAGCCACCATTATTATCAAAGCGAGAAGAGAAAGCTTCGTCAGAATCATAATACCCGCTCTTATATTCAACAGAAATAACTCCATTTTCAATCAAATCCTGCAAA
>CAYVCG010000094.1:0-4282 GCA_964449985.1 uncultured Defluviitaleaceae bacterium | reverse complement strand
GGTAGTATTATTTTTCGAACGACAAACGCGGTTCTTTGTGCTATCTAAAAAACCACTCAAAATCAGTGGCTTTTAGATGTTTTATTTAAATATAAAATTTTATCTAACATCTATCCTCTTAATGGTGCTCTAGACTTAATGATTTTTACTGTACGATCATTCAAGTCTGCTATATATCCCTGGCTATTCAAGAATAAACGTAAGTCATATTCGCTGATTTCACATTGTGGTCCAAGGATGATTTGTTTTATAAAATCTTTTATTACATTTTTAAAGCTTAATTCAATGTATGGAATTATATCATTATTTTTAGGTCTAAATTTCAACTCACTACGTGGAAATTTTAGGCTTTTATTATGTATAAACCACCCATCTGCCGAAGCAAGATAGCCGTAGTCATCAATTCCATCAGAATCGTTCCAGTTACCTATGCCAGCTTGCAATATTAATCTCCATTCCCGTTCTTCCGAAAAGGCGGGGTGTTTAAATGAAACATTTTCTGTAAATAAGGACTCTAACATTAGAGATGTTTCAAAAATAAAATTGTTAATGCTAGTTTTATATTTTTCAATATATGTTTTCAAATAATTCAAAACATATTGATTAAGCGCTTGAGTAATTATTTTCTCGTCATAAACTACTTTCAAAAACTCATAAGAAGTCAAATTTTCAAATCCATGTAAGTATGATGAATTTATCCCAATCGAAACACCATTCCCATTGTTTGCGTAAGCTCTCCACTGACTTAATAAATCTGCATCCTCAGAAAAGCAAGCTATAAAATTCTTTCTCCTGCCAATTATGGTATTTGGATATTCATTAATCATAAGTTTCATTATTTGTATTATGTCATTTGCATAAGTTTTTAATTCGGGAATATGTTCATCAACTGTTTTATTAACTATAGTATCAATTTCTCCTAATAAAATTGATGAAAGATAAGTGGATTCCTGTTTATCGTTCATTTTTAGACAATCTGATAGCCAAATTGTTTTATTTTTTAATATGGATGTCATTGTCTCTACTGAACAGTAATGATAAAGAATTTTTCTTTTCCTAGGTTTATATTTAAAATATTCTTTTAGTATGGTTTTCAATAAATCACCTCTCTTGGCTCTATCCAAAAACCTGCTACTGCATAATCTCAACTACACATTAAACCTAAACAAAATAACATCCCCATCTTTAACAACATAATCCTTGCCTTCAAGGCGCACTAGACCGGCCTCTTTAGCGGCGGTGTTTGAGCCATACTTTATTAAATCATCATAAGCCACAACCTCTGCGCGGATAAATCCTCTTTCAAAGTCCGTATGTATTCTTCCGGCGGCGGCAGGCGCTTTAGAGCCGTTCTTTATCGTCCATGCGCGAACCTCTTTCGGCCCGGCTGTCAAAAAGCTTATAAGCCCCAAAATTTTATATGAAGCAGCGATTATGCGGTCCAACCCGCTTTGAGAAACGCCGAGTTCCTCCAGAAACATCTTCTTTTCATCGTCATCAAGAGCGGAAATTTCTTCCTCAATTTTTGCACAAACGATAAAAACATCGCTTCCTTCTTTTTCGGCTATTTCCCGAACCTTAGCGACATACGGGTTGCCCTCGCCATCGTTTGCCAAGCCTTCTTCCGAAACATTTGTGGCATAAAGAACTGGCTTATACGTCAGGAGGTTAAATGATTTTGCAATAGAATGCTCATCCTCAGTCAGCTCTACACTTCTGGCACAAAGACCGGCCTCAAGCCCTTCTTTAAGTTTTTCTATAACGGGAATCTCACTGCCCGCTGTTTTGTCTGTCTTGGCCACTTTTGATGTCTTTGCATAACGTTTTTCCAAAAACTCAAGGTCAGAAAAAATTAATTCAAAATTAATCGTTTCTATATCCCTGGCAGGGTCAACTGTAGAATCCACATGTATAACATTTCCGTCGTCAAAGCAACGCACAACATGCACAATCGCATCCACTTCCCTGATATGCGACAAAAATTTATTACCCAAACCTTCACCCTTGCTCGCACCTCTAACCAAGCCCGCAATATCAACAAACTCAACAACCGCAGGCAAAACCGACGGAGCATTATATATTTTATTAAGCTCATCCAATCGATAATCCGGAACGGGCGCTATGCCAACGTTCGGGTCTATAGTGCAAAACGGATAGTTCGCCGCTTCTATACCAGCTTTTGTCAACGAATTAAACAACGTGCTCTTTCCAACATTCGGTAAACCAACAATTCCTAATTTCATATTATAACTCCTTAATTCGGGCCGACAATAAGGCATCGGTCATAATAAACCAATGCCTTATTTGTCATATTCCGACATATTATTAATCTTCTCTTTGAGCAAATAAATAACCGATTATAAGCCCTTTAATAAAAAGTATAACACCAGCTAATAAAGCCCCCATCGCAAGCTTTGATTTCAAATCGTTTCTTATAAAGACGCCTTTTGATGCGGCCGGTTTATATTCAACCTCTCTTTTTGCTGCTCTATAGTGCCTTGAAGCTTTTGCCATGTAACGTCCCTCCTAAATATTTATTAGAAATATAATACCATAATCTACATAATATTAAAACCGTTGTTTCTAAATATTATATTAAATTTTGAAAATAATAACCGTATCAACAGCTAAATCAGTAATTATCATAACCTATAATATGACAAGAAACAAATTTTTTTATACGAAAAATAGCTACATCAATATCATCAATCCCAAAGAAACGAGTTGCTGCTTATGAAAAAAATATATTTCTCTATCGCCATGCTATCATTGGTTTTAGTTATGAACGGATGCGGAGCTAATCCGCAAAACATAAAGACACAGGTCATAACTCCGGATGGCCCCGCTGATGATCAGGGGTATTATAACATAACAAACGGACGCACGAAAAATTATATCCAGCCTCCGCAGACAGACGATGGCAACAACCTTGACGACGATACAGATGAATTTCAAAACAAACTTAACTCTACAAAAAAACGCGCCAAAAAGATCGCTGACGCGGTAGAAATCATAGAAGAAATAGAGAATGCATATGTAGTTGTTACTGGCAACACAGCAATCATAGGAATTAATCTTATAGAAAGCCTAAGCGATACACAAATAATATCATTAAAACATATTATAGAGGACGAAGTCCGAGAAATAGACCCTGATATCGGGCACATCGCTGTTACTGCATCGCCAGAGCTTGTCGAACGTATAATGAACATGTCTGGCGGGAACAAGGATAAATCAGAACTCCGCCAAAATCTGGACGATGATATATTTTTCAGAGTCGCACCAACAATATAGATTATTTATAGATTATAAAAAGGTTTGGGGAAACTTTTGCGCAAAGTTTCTCCAAGCCATTATTTTTTAAGGCTATCCAAAATCGCCATCAGCTCCGCCTCGTCAAAGCTATAACTTTTGTTACAGAAGTGGCAGTTGAGCTCTGCCTGCTTGTCTTCCTCAAGAATCTTTTTTATATCCTTTTCGCCTATACTGATAAGCGCTTTTTCCACACGGCTTTTTGAACAATTACAGTAGTATGAAACAGAATATGTTTCCAATATTTCAGTGCCATATTCGCCCAATATATCTTTCAGGATATCTTCCGGCGTTTTGCCGCTTTCAAGCAATGTTGTAACAGCTTTAATATCCGCCAGCTTTTCTTGTATTCTATCTGCCATCTCATCACTTGCGCCTGGCATCAGCTGTATAACAAAGCCACCTGCCTGTTTGATCGAATAATCTCTATCTACAAGAACACCTAACGAAACTGCCGAAGGCGTTTGTTCCGATTTTGTGAAATAATGGGTAAAATCCTCCGCGATTTCGCCGGAAACCAAGGGCATCTGGCTTACATAAGGTTCTTTTAAGCCAAGATCTTTTATGACGTTTAAAACACCTTTACCCAAAGCGCCCCCAACATCCAGCTTCCCATTTTGCTTTAGCGGCAAATCAGCAGTTGGGTTATACAGATATCCCTTCACCCTGCCCTTATTGTCAGACGTTGCTAAAACGCCGCCGACAGGGCCATCACCCTTTATATTAACGGTAATAATCTCGTCATCGCCCTTTAGCATAAGACCCATAATTGATGTTATCACTAACGTTCTTCCAAGCACAGCAGATGCGACAGGAGTGGTATTGTGAATCCTTGCAGCCTCCCAAACAGTATTCCTAAAGCTGCCAACAAAGGCACGGATTAGCCCGTCTGCCGCCGTTGCTCTTATTATATAGTCTTCCATTTATATTCCCCTCAAATTTTATCTTCGCTGTTTATTAATTCACGCCA
>CAYVCG010000093.1:0-4571 GCA_964449985.1 uncultured Defluviitaleaceae bacterium | reverse complement strand
AAAGAACCTATATGAATAGACTTTTTTTAGTGTCTATTCTATAGGTTCCATTTTAAAAGCCCGGAGGTTTTATACAAACTTAAAATCAAAAATATGCACTAAGAGATCGTAACAGGATTGCCGACGTTTACGCCTTCTGTAGGTTTTGTTTTATGATGATACGATGCATTGATATTCATGTTGCGCTCAGCAGCAGACAGCATAAGCTTAATGCGGTTAAGCTGGTTTACCTCGCTTGCGCCCGGGTCATAATCCACAGCAACGATGTTTGCAAGAGGATATTTACGCTTTAATTCTTTTATAATACCTTTGCCCGTAACATGATTAGGAAGGCAAGCAAACGGCTGTGTACAAATAATATTATTAACTCCAGAGTGTATAAGTTCTACCATTTCCGCTGTTAAGAACCAGCCCTCGCCGGTTTGGTTGCCTAGAGAAACTATCGGGCTTGCGTATTCTCCAAGTTGCTGTATAGGAGGTGGAGAAGTAAATCGTTTACTTTCATCCAAAGCTGTTTTCATATGCTTTCTGTATGCCTCTATGCCTGTGATTCCAATATCGCTAAGCAGCTTCACAAAACGCTTGCCGCCATAATGCTTTTCTTTAAACGTGGAGTTATAAAGGCTATACAACAGGAAATCCGTTAAATCAGGAACGACTGCTTCTGCGCCTTCGCTTTCCAAAAGATTTACTATATCATTATTAGCAGTCGGGTGGAATTTTACCAGTATTTCCCCAACAACGCCGACTTTTGGCTTTTTGACACCTTCAATTAAAGGAAGGTTATCAAAATCGGAGACTATTCCATATATATTGCTTTTATAGTCCTTAAATTGAGCCAGTTTTAACGATGCTTTGCATTTTTTCATCCAAGCCTCAAATAATTTATCAGCCGAACCTTTTACAGCTTCATAAGGACGGGTTTTATACAGCACGCGCATAAGCAAATCTCCGTAAATAAGGGCCTGAAATGAACGATTCAAAAGCTTTGGTGTTAACTTAAAGCCGGGGTTTTTCTCTAGTTTTGAAGCCGACAGGGATATAACAGGAATATGAGACATGCCTGCTTTTTCCAAAGCCTTTCTAATGAATCCAATATAATTGGAAGCGCGACATCCACCACCCGTCTGGCTTATGATGACAGACGTATTATTAAGGTCATACTTGCCGGATTGTAATGCATGCATTACTTGCCCAACGACAATAAGCGCGGGATAACATGCATCGTTATTGACGTATTTCAGCCCAACATCTACGCTCTGCCTGTCTATCGCAGGCATTGTTACCATTTTGTATCCAACGGCGTTAAACGCCTCTGATAAAAACTCAAAATGTATTGGCGACATTTGCGGGCAAAGAATCGTATGGGTTTTGCGCATCTGCTTTGTGAATACGACACGTGGTTTTTTAGGTTTAGGTTGTTTTGCTGTGATTCCACGCCTATCGCGTTCATTAAGGGCAGCAAACAGCGATCTTATCCTGATTCTTGCTGAACCTAAGTTGTTTACTTCGTCTATTTTTATAAGCGTATATATTTTGCCGGCTCTTGCAAGTATTTCGGAAACTTCATCGCTTGTGACAGCATCAAGGCCACAGCCAAAGGAATTAAGCTGAATTAAATCAATGTCTTTTTGCGTCTGGACAAACGATGCTGCTGCATAAAGCCTGGAATGGTATGCCCATTGATCCCGAACACCCAAAGGACGCTCTACTCGGTTTTCACCAAGGTGCGAAACGCTGTCTTCTGTTAGAACTGCGGCACCATAGGACGTTATAAGCTCTGCGATGCCGTGGTTTATCTCTGGATCAACATGGTATGGGCGGCCTGCTAGAACGATGCCGCGCATATTGTTTTTCTCCAGATATCCTACTGTTTCTTCGCCTTTTTTGCGCACGTCTTCCCTGAAACGCTCCTGCTCTTCCCATGCTTTATCCATGGCAGTTATTATTTCAGAACGCTTAATGTCTGGGAATTCAAGAAACATGGCTTTTAAAAGGCTGTGGCGGTCATTTAGGTTGATAAATGGATTTCTAAAATCTATTTTGCGGATATCTTCCACATTGTTTTTAATATTTTCTGGATAGCTTGTTACTATAGGGCAGTTGTAGTTGGAATCCGAGCCGCTTATTTCCTTATGCTCATAAGCTGCGCTAGGATAGAAGATGAACTTTATGCCCTTGTTAATCAGCTCCATAATATGCCCATGAACGATTTTCGCCGGATAACAAACGGATTCGCTCGGCATGGATTCTATACCTTTTTCATAAACAGAACGGGACGAATGGGGCGAAAGCTCAACCCTAAAGCCCAGCTCTGTAAAGAATGTAAACCACAATGGATAATCCTCATACATATTCAAGACCCGAGGTATACCAACGGTACCGCGCTTTGCATCCGCTTCATCCAACGGCTTGTACGCCTCAAAAAGGCGCTTATATTTATAATCATAGAGATTCGGGAGTTTATTTGTGGTTTTTGATATTCCTGCCCCGCGTTCACACCTGTTTCCGGATATGAATTTATTACCGCTGGAAAACGAGTTTATTGTAAGCATACAGTTGTTTTCGCATAGGCGGCAACGAGTCATAGACGATTTAAACGAAAGTTCGTCCAACTGTTCGGAATTCAAAAGAGTGGTTTCATAACCTTCCTCATAACGCTCCCTTGCAATAAGGGCAGCGCCGAAAGCGCCCATAATACCCGCGATATCCGGGCGGACTGCTTCTCGTTCTGAAATAAGCTCAAAACTTCTTAAAACAGCGTCATTATAAAATGTTCCGCCCTGAACGACAATTTTTTTGCCCATCTGTTTAGGGTCAGTAATCTTGATTACCTTTTGCAAAGCGTTTTTAATAACAGAATACGCAAGGCCGGATGAAATATCAGAAACGGCTGCGCCTTCCTTTTGCGCTTGCTTAACTCGGGAATTCATAAAAACTGTGCAACGGGAACCCAAATCAATCGGGTTTTGAGATTCCAAGGCTATGCCAGCAAACTGCTGGGCAGTTTTGCCGATAGCGCTTGCAAATGTTTCTATAAACGAACCGCATCCGGCAGAACAAGCCTCATTAAGAAGCACATTGTCAATTACGCCGTCTTTAATGCGAATACATTTCATATCCTGCCCGCCGATATCCAAAATAAAATCCACTTCCGGCTCAAAAAACGCTGCGGCTTTATAATGGGCAACGGTTTCTATCTCCCCAATGTCCATACCGATTGCAGATTTTATCAAGCCCTCGCCATAACCGGTAACGCATGAGCTTTTTATTTTAACGCCAGAAGGCATTATTTCATAAAGACGCTTTAGCGCTTTTATTATAACTGTAAGAGGGCTACCAGAGTTGCTTGCATAATACGAATACAGAAGCGAGCCTTCCTCTGAGACAAGAGCTATTTTTGTCGTTGTGGAGCCGGCATCTATACCCAAGAACGCTCCGCCTTTATATGTATCAAGTTCAGCTCTTTTGACCTTTGCCTTTTCGTGCCTATTTTTAAATGCAGTATATTCGGCTTCGTCATTAAAAAGAGGGGAAAGCCTTGCTATTTCAAAGTTAACAACTTTATTATGTTTTAGATTATGTAATAATTCATTAAAATTATATGTACTATCCTGCTTGGAGCTGTATGCCCCGCCCAAAGCGGCAAATAAATGAGAATTTTTTGGTGTTAGTATTTCATTGCCAGACAGGTTTAAGACATCTATAAATCTATTGCGCAATTCGGATAAGAAATGCAATGGACCGCCCAAAAATGCAACCTTGCCGGAAATCGGTTTTCCGCAGGCAAGACCGCTTATTGTCTGCGCGACGACTGCCTGAAAGATAGAAGCGGCCAAATCCGGCTTCGCAGCACCTTCGTTAATAAGGGGCTGAATATCACTCTTGGCAAAAACGCCGCAACGAGCAGCTATCGGATAAATGAATTTATATTCCTTGGCCATTTCGTTTAAGCCGCTGGCATCTGTTTGCAACAATGACGCCATCTGATCTATAAACGAGCCTGTTCCTCCGGCGCAAATGCCATTCATACGCTGTTCTATACCATTGTCAAAATATATTATTTTTGCATCTTCGCCACCAATTTCTATAGCGACATCGCACGCAGGAGCTTCTTTTTCAATCGCGTTTGCAACGGCGACAACCTCTTGAATAAAAGGAACGCCGATCCAGTTTGATATAGTAAGCCCTCCGGAACCCGTAATCATAGCTGTAAAACTAATATCCCCAAGCTCTGCGGCGGCTTCTTCAAACAATTGCTGCAATGTTAGCTGTACGTTGGAGAAATGACGCGCATAACGGCCAAAGACCAAATGATCATTATTATCAATAACGGCAAGCTTGACCGTTGTTGAGCCGACGTCAATCCCTAGCTTATGTTTTATCATTATATGTAATCACTCCTAATGTGTTTTGCAAATGGGAAATAAGATCTTTACCCATTATAGCTTTTTTAAAACTATAACTCAATATACAAATATTGTTTTTATGTTAAGAATATTCCTGCTTAAGACAAGTATTTTTTATAAAAATACTGGTCTCAACCCTTATATAGTAAAAATAAATATCAG
>CAYVCG010000092.1:0-4608 GCA_964449985.1 uncultured Defluviitaleaceae bacterium | reverse complement strand
TTTTAGTGACAACGGTCACTGCATGTTTATTTAATTATTTTATATTAATACCGGCTTATGTTGCAATCCTAAACATACCTATTGAAGGAATTTTAGGAGCGGCAAATGCAGTAAACTCTTCTGTGACGGATTTAAAAACGTTGGTTTTATTTGCCATCGCGCCATTTAACGTCTTAAAATCCGTTACATACTCGGTTTGCTCGTTCCTGCTATACAAATCGCTTAAACAACACCTAAAATTTTTATGATTTTGAATAGCTTTATAACACTGTTATAATATGTTATAATAAAAGAGAGAGGCGGCAACCTCCCTTTTTTAGCACAGCCGCTTTAAAGGCGGTTAGGCTTACTAGTTATTGCGAAGAATAACCCGCATACCTTTGTGAATGGGGCGGGTTATTTTTTTATTCTGAAACCGCCCTTATGCACTTGTGCTCAAAGGAATTATATAACAATAAAACATTTTATTACAATAAATACATTTTTATAAATCTTTATTTTTGCTTTTTTTTGCTTTATTTTTGTTCTTTTTTGTATTATAATTCTAAATAATATGAAAAAAAGGAGAGCTAAAAATGATAAAACTATACGATACAGGCGTTTTTTTGGCAAACGGGCGCGAAATCATACCGGATAATGCAGATAGCGGCAAGAAACTGTCAGCTATTGGCAAAGCTGTTTCCAAAGAAGATGCTTCTCAAAACACAATTGCTTACTCCATATTAAAAGGGCATAACACATCCGGCAATATGGATCGGCTTAAAATAAAATTTGATAGCATGGCATCTCATGACATTACGTATGTGGGAATTATTCAGACTGCTCGTGCCAGCGGGCTTACGCAGTTTCCTATACCTTATGTTTTAACCAACTGCCATAATAGCTTATGCGCCGTTGGAGGAACAATAAATGATGACGACCACCTTTTCGGTCTTTCCGCTGCAAAAAAATACGGCGGCATATTCGTTCCCACCAACTTTGCAGTTATTCATCAATACATGCGTGAGATGATGTGTAGTGGCGGTAAGATGATCCTTGGATCAGATAGCCATACAAGATACGGCGCTTTAGGAACTATCGCCATTGGCGAAGGTGGAGGTGAGCTTGCAAAGCAGCTATTAGGCAAGACTTATGACATAAACCGCCCGGAAGTTATCGCTGTTTATCTAACCGGCAAACCACAGCCTGGTGTTGGCCCGCAGGATATTTCCCTGGCAATAATCGGCGCTGTTTTTGAAAAGGGCTATGTTAAGAATAAAATTATGGAATTTATCGGTGACGGTATTGCAAACCTTAATGTGGATTATAGAAACGGCATAGACGTTATGACAACGGAAACCACTTGTCTTTCCTCCGTTTGGGAGACTGACGGGCAAGTCAAAGATTATTTTGAAATCCATGGCAGGCCGGACGCTTATAAAGAGCTTAAACCGGGCGATGTGGCGTATTACGATGGAATGGTTTATGTGGATATGTCTAAGATTGAGCCTATGATAGCTATGCCTTTCCACCCAAGCAACGTTTATTCTATCAGGGAGCTGAACGAAAATATATCAGACATAATAAACATTGTCGAGACAAAAGCAAACGCGCAAATAGAAAATCCGGATCTTAGAATTTCTTTAAAAGATAAAATAAAGAACAACCGCCTCATTGCAGATCAGGGTATTATCGTCGGTTGTTCCGGCGGAACGTTTGACAATATTTGTGATGCGGCTGACATTATGGATGGCAAAAGCATAGGAGACGGATATTTCGGCATGACGGTTTATGCTGCCAGCCAGCCAGTTTATATGGAGCTTTTAAATAACGGAACAGTGACCACGCTTATGAAATCCGGCGCTGTTATGAAACCAGCGTTTTGCGGCCCTTGCTTCGGCGCAGGAGACGTTCCAGCAACTAACAGCTTTAGCATCCGCCACGTAACCAGAAACTTCCCCAACAGAGAAGGCTCTGTCCCCGCTAAGGGCCAGGTTGTGTCCGTAGCAATTATGGATGCCCGCTCTATCGCGGCAACAGCTGTTAACGGCGGTGTAATTACTCCGGCTACTGATTTGGTGGACGTTAATTACAAAAAACCCAAGTATTACTTTGATAAATCAATATACGAGCAAAGGGTATACAACGGCTTTGATAAGCCAATGGAGGATGAAAAGCTAATCCTTGGCCCAAACATTGCGGACTGGCCACAGATGCCGGAGCTGGCAGCTAATTTACTGTTGCGTGCAGCCAGCATTATTCATGACCCGGTTACTACTACTGATGAGCTTATACCTTCGGGAGAAACGTCTGCTTACCGTTCAAACCCATTGGGATTAGCGGAGTTTACTCTTTCCCGCAAGGATCCAAAATATGTATCTCGCGCTAAGTATATACAGCGCGCAGAGCTTTTACGCCTGGAAGGCGTTGATCCATCTGAGGCATTTCCGGAAGTTGCTGCTGCTTTTGATACTATTGGCAGGATGTTTGACGCAAATTATATAAATACGGGAATAGGCAGTTTTGTTTATGCTGTTAAGCCCGGCGATGGTTCTGCTCGTGAGCAGGCTGCCAGCTGCCAAAAAGTTTTGGGCGGTTATGCAAATATCGCAAAGGAATATGCCACAAAGCGTTACCGCTCCAATCTAATGAACTGGGGTATGTTACCGTTTTTACATGATGGAGAGGTTTTGTTTGACATAAACGATTTTATCTTTATACCAAACATTAGAAAAGCCATTATGGACAAGCTTCCGGAGGTTTTGGCGTATGTGGTTAAAGATGGGGTTATGAAGGAATTTACTCTGAAAATTTCGGAAATGACTGATGACGAACGCAGGATTATACTTGCGGGTTGTATCATAAACTATTATAAAAATTAAGGATAACAGTTCGAAAGGCCGCCGGAAATCCCGACGGCCTTTCTTTATATAATCGCCAAGGGCCGCAAAAAAGACGACCGCAACGGCGGTTTCATTATAGTACTACAAAACCTTTGAAAAACTAACGGCGGATGAAGCTTCTTCATAACCATTTTTAATATAGTATTTATACGCTGGTATATCACGCATTGTATAAAGACTTATAGCAACTATGCCTTTTTGCTTCAAATCCTGCTCTATTGCTTTAAGCATCTTTGAACCGACGCCCTTCTTTTGCAAATCTCTAAGCACAAAAATCTCGTTTATTTCATAAACAGGCACAGGCGAACAGCTGTTGACTCTGCCAAAACATGCGCCACAAAGTGTATCATTGATAAAAAACGCATATGCCTTTGCTTTTGGTGTATTAATCAGGTCTGTGAAATATTCATGCACCTTTTCGTCGCTCATCCATTCATAATTCCATGGACGGTTTGTAAATATATCACGAAAAATCTCAGCGGATTTCGGGATATATTTAATGTCAAACTCTTTTAGCATAAGGAACACTCTTCCTCTGACGAGCCGGATACACTGTCGTCAGACCCGAAATCCCTATCAACAGCCTCAAACCATTGTATGAGCATCGGAAGCATTTCATTCTCAAGAGTTTCTGATATATAAAAATAATCCCTGTTTTCCAAGCCAGAGCCTATATTGCTTTGTATTCTTTTAACAAGCTCAATATCAACATCTACACTATGAAAATCCTCAGTTCCTAAAAAAGCTGAACAAAGCCATGCAATACCTTCACACACATCCATCAGATCACTTATGCAGCTTTCAGGCCTATCTTTCAATCTTTCCGCAAGCTTTTCAACACCAGGAACAATTCTATAGAAATAATTATGACATGATTTAATAATTTCGATTGCGTTTTCTTTTTTAGACATTTCGCTTACCTCCTGTCTTTATCGACCACGTTATTTATTCTTAGACCCATATATGAAACAGAGCTTAAAATTCCTTCGTAAAGCAACCTGTTCTGCCTGATTATTACCCGGTTGTCATCAAGCCCTTCTGATTGTATATCGTCTTTAACGGCTTCTATATCAAGTAATATTTTTGATATAATAAGTGAAATTATTTCAAATTTCTCTTGTTTTTCACTAATCCTTTGATCTATTTCATCCAATTCTGATTTTAGCCGTTCAACTTCTGATATCTGATCATGTTCGCTATTGGTTATATAAATTTGATCAAGTTTGATACAAACATCTATAGCTCTTTCCAAATCCGGGCGAAGATCTTTTAATGTTTCGTTAGCAGATTTTACTTCATTCATAAACTGAGTCTTTTGTCCACTTGAAAGCATTTTACCTTTAGAAAGCGCATGAGAAACCAGGCTCTGGGCATCAAAAGTCTTTTGTTTGCAGGCGGTAAATGCTTGCTTTAGTGTCATTATTTTTGTTCCCTTTATAAGAGCTCCGCCTTCTGTTGCATCTATGAAGAAAATATCCGGGTTTTCCCTTATAAATTGCTCTATCCAAACCTTAAAGCTTAGAAAAGTGTGAATAGTTTGTAGTGTTTCGCCATTTTTGCCCTCGATTATAGCGCTAGCTTCTTTAATCTTATCCATTGAGCCTAAAAAATCTTTGCCATCATAATATGTGCCTGTGGCATGGGCTTTATCTGGATAAACGGCCAAATCCTGCCCAACAAATATAATTTCTGATACACCCATGTATTTTGCCAGCGAAAGACTTAT
>CAYVCG010000091.1:0-4824 GCA_964449985.1 uncultured Defluviitaleaceae bacterium | reverse complement strand
CAAATATGGAGACATAATCCGGGTTGAAACAGCGCCATGCGGTTTTAAAGGTATTCTTGGCGAAAGAAACTTTAGTATTTATGACAAAAACGGCAGTTGTATGCTGAAAGCCGTAACGAAATGGATATACACTGATTTGTCTAAAAGAAGGCCGGAAAGGCCAGAGATGGAAATGATTAAGGGTTATGGCGAGATACTAGCTCCATGCCTTGAAAAAGATTATTCGCTTCCTTCGGAAGAAGGCTTTGATTTAATACACACTTATGAGTTTTCCGCCGGAAAACGTGATATGGATACGAACTCACACGTTAATAACATCAAGTATATAGAATGGGCGCTTGAGGGCGTGCCGGATGACGTGTATTATGACTATTCCGTTGCGGAAATGAAGGCTTCGTATAAAAAAGAGTGTTCTAAGGGAGATTATATTATAGTCGATACTTATGCCAGAAATACGGAGTATTTGTCAGTCGTCAGCAAACGTGAGCCGGATGGATCCAAATCTGCCCTTGCCCAAATTAATACTGTTTGGAAAAGGTTTTAATGCTTTGTCATATTAAATGGTATGTATGAATATAAATATGGATTGGTTGCTGATAATATGGATTTTATCGTCGGCGATATCGTGCGGATGAAAAAGCCGCATCCTTGTGGTTGCTATGAATGGAAGATTTTGCGCGTTGGCATGGATTTTAGGATAGAATGTATGCAGTGCAAACACCAGGTTATGCTGCCAAGAGCCAAGTTTGAAAAGGGTTTCAAAAAGATGGCGGAGACGCCCCAAAACTTATAACACGAAAGGGAGATATGGTATGGATTATATGAAAAGTTATAACCAATGGCTTAACGACGTGTACTTTGATGAGGACACAAAGAATGAGTTAAAAGAGCTTGCCGTAAACGAAAAGGAAATCGAAGAAAGATTTTATAAATCCCTGGAGTTTGGTACGGGCGGCTTAAGAGGCATTATCGGCGCAGGAACCAACAGAATGAATATTTATACAGTTCGCCGGGCGACTCAGGGACTTGCGAATTTTATATTAAAGCATGGAGCAAATAATGGCGAAAGAGGCGTTTGTATAGCCTATGACTCAAGAAGGTTTTCACCAGAGTTTGCCAGCCAGGCAGCTCTCGTTTTAAACGGTAATGGCATAAAAACATATATTTTTGAAGAACTACGTCCAACGCCGGAGCTTTCGTTTGCCGTCCGTCATTTGGGCTGTATCGCGGGTATCGTCGTTACCGCAAGCCATAACCCGGCGGAATATAACGGATATAAGGTTTATTGGGAGGATGGCGCGCAAATACCGTATCCCCATGATGAGGAAATAATTAAAGAAGTCGAAAGCGTTTTAGATTATTCCCAGATTAAGCTGTCAGATATGGATGAGGCTAAGAAAAACGGCCTATACAACATTGTGGGGCAGGAAATTGATGATGAATATATCAAAAACGTTAAAACCCAGTGCCTTAACCCGGAAGTTATCGCAAAAGTAGCTGACGATTTAACGATTGTTTATACGCCGCTACATGGAGCAGGCAATAAACCTGTAAGACGTATTCTAAGCGAAGTAGGTTTTAAAAACGTATATGTCGTTCCGGAGCAGGAGCATCCCGATCCAAATTTTTCTACTGTTGCTTACCCAAATCCGGAGGACCCGAAGGCGTTTGAGCTTGCGGCGGCGCTTGCGGAAAAGGTTAACGCAGATGTTATGGTTGCGACTGACCCTGATTCTGACAGGGTTGGTGTTATCGTAAAAAATTCATCGGGCGAAAACGTTATTTTAACAGGTAATATGACAGGAACGCTTTTGACCGAATATATACTTTCTCAACGCCAGGAAAAAGGCTTGTTGGATAGTGATTGTGCAGTTATCTCCACAATCGTTTCAACAAAGCTTACTGAGGCGATAACAAAGTTTTATAGCGTTCAGTATTACGAGGTTTTAACAGGATTTAAATATATTGGCGAACGTATTAAGCAATTTGAACGCGAGGGTAATACCAAGTTTGTATGCGGGTTTGAAGAGAGCTACGGCTTTTTGTCTGGAACATATGCGAGAGACAAAGACGCTGTCGTTTCTACAATGCTTATTTGCGAGATGGCTGCATACTACAAAGAAAAAGGAATGACGCTTTATGATGCGCTTATTGAGCTATACAAAAAATACGGATATTATAAGGAATCTATAGAATCCATAACTCTTAAAGGCAAGGAAGGCTTGGAAAATATCAAAAAGATAATGAACAACCTTCGCGAAAACCCGCCGAAAAGGGTAGGGGTGCTTTATGTTTCCAGCGTATCCGATTATAAAACAGGTGTGGTTACTAATTTCGTTTCCGGGGATCAAGGCGAAACCGGTTTGCCTAAATCTGATGTTTTGTTCTATACCCTTGAAGACGGAAGCTGGTTCTGCATTAGACCATCCGGCACAGAGCCCAAGATAAAGATTTATTTCGCAGTAATCGGTCAAGACTTTAAGGATGCGGAGGTTCGCCTTAAAGAGCTTGTTGAAGCGGCAATGGCAACGGTTAATGAGGCGAATAAGTAGGTCTGGTTGTAAAAAAGTCTTTATAAGAAAATTAAAAGCGCCAAGGGATGATTTATCCTCTGGCGCTTTCTTTAAATAAACCATTTTTTTGTAGTTTTTAATGTTTTATACTAGTTCTGTTGCTGTTTTTCCATGATGATGTCAGCCATTCCAACTGTAGCCGAGAGAATGTTTCAATATATTTACCAGTTTTTTAATAAAATACAAAATACGTTGGATGATAATTCTCTCCAGCATAATTATAAGTTTTTTGATAATAAACAGTAGATTCAAAATCTTTTACTGTATTAACCGCAACTGTATACGGTCCGTTTTGACTTGGGACGTAAGGAGGGCGGTTTAATGTTATTGTAACACCGTTTTTTAATTTATCATTTTCAAACTCGCCGGAATAATATATGGTTGCAGGATTATCATTTTCACTATACTCATATAAATGCACAATCAAATCTACCATATTGGCGTTCCCGTTTAATTTGCCGTCTATATTACTGCCAGTTTCAAACTTGCGAAATAAATGCGTGCTAAAATCAGAAAGCGACGACGTACTATACAATCCGTTAAAAAGCTTGTTTGAAAATTCGGTCAGCGTATACTCGGGTCTATAGTCAATCTTAAGAATATTACCATATAGGTATATGTTGTGATTACTAGACCTTCCCGGTTCTAGCAGCTCGTATTCTTTAGTAGTCCAGTTAAAATTTATACCTCTACCTTCACCTTCTATTTGGGGAAAAAGGTAGGCTTCCATCCTTGAATAGTGTCTTTTCTCTCCTATCCATATACTACTCTGTTTTTGGATAGCATCGCCAAAAATGCTGTTAAAGCTGATAAGTGTTTTGCCGTTTGTCGAATAAGCTTTTACCTCTTTGTCTTTATAAAACACCTTTATATCTGTCGCATAAATATCAAACGCTTTTTTGGGAGACAATACCTCATTTGCTAGCTTTACAGGTTCTTTATCAGGATCGTAATATTCAGCGTAATTTTTTACTTTCTGTTTAATCTCGGCATTATTGCTCATAACATTTCCTTTTATTCCATCATCTTTGCCATTAGAGGCCACACCAACCTTGATCATATTATCAACAGCCTGTTTTAGCAATTCCGGGTTGGTCATTGTGTATACCTTCACTTCGCCATCCGATATATTAACAACTCTGTTTTCGGCATCCCATTCAATATTGAATCCATAATTTTTGAGATCCTGAGCCAAAACGCAAACATCGCCGTCTATATCATAAGTGGGGATATAAGCGCCGTCTATAAATCTGCTGCTCATACAATGGTAGGCTGTGTTTATTTTTACAATCGGCTGCGGCGAGTCGTTTGCAAAAACAGCGGACGAATTGAATAAAAAAACCGCAGACATTATTAATACAAACCTTCTTTTTGCTTTATGAATCATGATTCATTCATCTCCTTCATCAGCAACTTCAGCACTATTTACCAGTTTTTTAATAAAATACAAAATACGTTGGATGATCTACAGCATAATTATAAGTTTTTTGATAATAAACGGTAGATTTGAAATCTTTTACTGTATTAACCGCAACTGTATACGGTCCGATTTGATTCGGGTCATCAGGGCGGCTTAATGTTATTGAAACACCGTTTTTTAATTTATCATTTTCATACTCGCCGGAATAATATATGGTTGCAGGATTATAATCTTTACTATACTCATATAAATGCACAATCAAATCTACCATATTGGCGTTCCCGTTTAATTTGCCGTCTATATTACTGCCAGTTTCAAACTTGCGAAATAAATGCGTGCTAAAATCAGAAAGCGACGACGTACTATACAATCCGTTAAAAAGCTTGTTTGAAAATTCGGTCAGCGTATACTCGGGTCTATAGTCAATCTTAAGAATATTACCATATAGGTATATGTTGTGATTACTAGACCTTCCCGGTTCTAGCAGCTCGTATTCTTTAGTAGTCCAGTTAAAATTTATACCTCTACCTTCACCTTCTATTTGGGGAAAAAGGTAGGCTTCCATCCTTGAATAGTGTCTTTTCTCTCCTATCCATATACTACTCTGTTTTTGGATAGCATCGCCAAAAATGCTGTTAAAGCTGATAAGTGTTTTGCCGTTTGTCGAATAAGCTTTTACCTCTTTGTCTTTATAAAACACCTTTATATCTGTCGCATAAATATCAAACGCTTTTTTGGGCGACAATACTTCATTTGCAGACTTTAGACGTTCGTCATTTTTTGTATAAAGAAAACCTCCGGCTAGGCCGGAGGTTCAAAAAAGCTTAAAGC
>CAYVCG010000090.1:0-4914 GCA_964449985.1 uncultured Defluviitaleaceae bacterium | reverse complement strand
TGAATGTCATACAAATCAATATGAATTTTATACATAATTTTGCTCTTTTATATTTTGCTCATATATAATACACTAAATATAAATAAGTTTTTGAAAGCGTGGCGGTATAAATGTATGGAGTTTATATAGTGGACGATGAAATTCTTATGATAAAAAGCATTATTAACACAGTTTCTTGGCCAGAAAACGGCTTTGAAGTCGTCGGATACAACACAAACCCTCAGGCTGCGATTGACGAAATACCACGATTGGCCCCCCATGTGGTGTTTTGCGATCTTAAAATGCCGGGTATGGATGGGATAGAATTTATTCGGAATGTAAAGCAGATTGGAGCTGATACAGAGTTTATTATGCTGACAGCATTTAGAGAGTTTGATGCCAGTGTAAGCTTTTTCCGGATGGATGGGTTTGACTATCTTTTAAAGCCTTTGCAAGCGCTAGAGGCAGATATAGTTTTGGAGCGTTTAAGCCGAAAGCTGGCAAAAAAGAACAATCTTACGCCTTCCGCTGATTTTGCAGTCACAAAGACAAAGGCTTTTGATGAGCTAATAACCTATGTTTCGGAGAATTTTGATAAAAAGCATACGCTCAAAACATTAAGCCAGCAGTTCAACATAAACCCGAATTACATATGCAATCTTTTTTCAAAACATTATCAATGCACCCTAACGATATTTCTTACTAACATACGTATGCGTGAAGCAGCGCGGCTTATAACAGAAACCGAGCTTGCTCTTAAAGAGATTGCAATTCTATGCGGATATACAGACTATTTCCATTTCTGCAAAGTGTTTAAAGCGTTTTATGGCATTCCGCCGACACAGTTCCGCCAAGAAAACAAATCATTAGAAAGGATTTAAAGTCTATGATACGGTTCGACATCAAAAACAAATTCAACATGCTTCTTCTGACCCTGTTTGCCATTGTTTTTGTTGTCTGGAGCTTGTTCTATTCGTTTATTTCGTATTATATTTTAACTAATACTGAAAATCAGCTACAAACCGTGTCGGAACAGATTATAAACAGCTTTAGTACAGAGTTTACACAGTTGGAGAAGCTTTCCTACATTCTTGCCCATAACGTTACTATTGAGGAATTTGTTGCAGAGACAGACATGCGAAAATACTTCCTCTTGAGCGGAAACATAGAAAAGCTGCTATCAGAAAGCAATTATAACCCTGATTTTGTTAAAAACATAATAATATTTAACTATGCCGGCAACTATCGCCGCTTTGCAGGAAAGCTGGCAAACTCTTCATGCGCAAGAATCATTAATTTGATAAACATATCCGATTTACCAAAGCATTTTGTCGTTCGGCTGGAAAACCGGAATTTCATATGCTATGCATCATCAATAGACACCGATTCTCAAAGAATCGGCGTTCTTGTAATGCTTATAGACGAAGCTACCATTCTTGATATGAGCAACTCTTATGACAGCACGGATTCTTTGTTTATCGCTGTTGCCGATAATAACGAAATCATTGTTTCTAATTCAAAAAAATCCCCAAAATCATTTTCGCAACCGAACGAATTTGAAACACCATATGTAGTTCGTAAACACGTTGGGCTTACGCCCTTTGAAATTATTGTCGCAGCCGATGAAGACTATGTAAACGCCTCACGGCTATATTTCTCTATAGCCGCAGCTATCACAGCAGTTGCATTCGGCGTTGTTCTGCTCATATTCGCAAGGCAGCTTAACAAAAGATTTTTCAAACCGATGAGAAGCATAATGAGCAATATCGAAACGATAGATGTTGATATCGCCCAAAACACCCTTCCACAAATAAGCAGCGAGGAGTTTGACAAACTGGTTAGCAAAATAAACGAAATGCTAATACGTTTGGATCAAAAAAACAAAGATATTCAAAATACTCAGTTGCTTTTAAAAAATGCAGAGATAGATAAACAAAAAGCGATTATCTTTTCGCTTAAAAAACAAATAAATGCTCATTTTACGATTAACACTATAAACACAATAAAAATCCTTATTGAACAGGAGGATCTTTTAAAGGCGCAAAAAATTTCAGATGGCTTGTCCGAACTTATACGGTATGCGTATAACAAAGAAGAGTTCGTTAACGTATGGGAAGAATTTCAAACGCTGGAAAGCTATGTTATGATTATGAACATACGCTATGACAACAACCTCGAAGTATTCTTTGATTTGGATGACAGGCTTATGGATTATCAAATGCCTCGGATGCTTTTGCAACCCATCGTAGAAAATTCTATAATTCACGGATTTAAAGATAAACACTCAGATTGCAGGATATATATAACCGCCTTATACGATAACGGCAGCATAATAATAACAATTAAGGATAACGGACACGGCATGAGCAAACATAGCCTAAATAAACTTAACGCCGGGCTTGAAGACCCGGCGGATGTTAAAGGAATAGAAAACATTGCTCTTTTAAACATAAAGAAACGGCTTGTTTCATATTACGGAAGCGAATGCAGCTTGCATATAAAAAGCCAGAACGGCATAGAAGTCATGCTAAGCATGAGAGCAGAAGCCCCCATAAATTCCTGACGGCTATTACATGCCATACCGCTTTTTAAGCCGTATATCCTCTCCGACAAACCGTAATAACGTATAATTACCAATTATTCTGGACGTTATCCTGTCCGAATACTGATTATGAAAATCGGAAGGCGACATATTTGTCGAAATAATAACCGGCCTTTGCTCCAACAGCCTTGTGTTTATAATATTAAACAGCTCCGTTGCTGTAACAGCCGTTGAAAACTCTGTCCCCAAGTCGTCAATAATTAAAAGTTCCGCGTTGTATGCAAGGTCAAGAAACTCTTCTAACGCTTCGCCATTGTCCGAATTTCTATTAAACCGAAACTCCTCCACCTGCTTAAACAGCTTAGATGCTGTCGTATAAACCACGGTCTTTCCCATGTCCAAAAGCTCTTTTGCAATACAGTTGCACAAAAACGTCTTGCCCAGTGCTGTGCTACCATATAATAAAAGATTTTCAAAGCGTGTGTCAAAATTTTTGACAAAGTTAAGGCAGTTCATATAAATAATACGCATAGTTGCCTTTGGAGAGACGCCTAGACGAGAATCAATATCGTCTGCATAATAGTTCAGATCAAACGTATCAAAATTTTCTGTCTGCAAAACCTTTTTCAGGTTTGAAAGCTCATAATACTTGTTTATTAAACGCTGTTTAAGGCATGAGCAACGCTCGCCCCCGACAAAGCCGGTATCCTTGCATGTATTGCAGCTATAAACATCAATTAGATAGCCTGGTTCATATCTGTGCTTTGAAAGAAGCTCTTCCTTTTTTTTCAATAATTCAGCATTTTGCGCTTCAAGCTCAGAAATCAAAGCTTGTTTATCCGTTTGGCCCAATAGCATCAGCTTTGTTATTTTAAGAGCGGAAGACGTCAGCTCATTGTCTATATGCTTTATTTCCGGGATAGCAAAATACACCTCATCCCTGCGGTTTTTAAACAGATTATCGGCCAGAAGCCTGTCCTTTTCATATTCACGCATTATCTCTTTAAAAATTGAAGCGCTTTTCATTAATTATTACCCTCTCTTAAACTACATCAGCTTTTCCTGCGCAAGCTTCTCGATTTTGTCATAATCCCATTCCCGCTGTTTATAATTAATAAACCTATTTTTGTATGGCGCCTGCGGCTTTTGCTCTGTGGATTTATTTGCTGCCTGATATTTTTCGGAAAGCTTATTCGCATCGTCAACCGTTTTAACGTTTTTGTTAAACCATTCTGTCAATATTTTATCGGCATACTCAAACTTTGCCTTGCCCGTCTGCAAAAACGTATTTTCGCAAGCCTCCAAAACAACGTCCAGGGATAGCTTGTATTCGTTAAGCCAGCGATTCATAAAAGCGATTTGCTTTTTATTTGGCGTTTTGCCGGTTATTCCAAAAGCTTTCAGGATTTTGCCGTAGCAATTAAATGATTCAATATATTCATTAGCAGCCTCAACCGTTGTAATATTATTCTCGGACCAATCCCGCGCAACTGTTTCCAGATAATTCTTTCCCTTTTTATTTATGGACACACAGTATTCCAACATAACTTCAATAACATCTATCGGAAGGGCATACCATTCTAAAAACGTTAAGAGCATATTTAGCTCCACATATGTAAGCGGCTTTGCAAATATCGTTTCAGCCGATTTAAAAAGACGGCATATTTCTCCGCTACGTTCCATATAAACTTCGATTTCCTTAGGAGAGTATGACGGCTGAGTGGCAAGATTAAGCTTAAAATCCTTTGCAATCTCAAACTGTATAGCCTGCTCTGCTTCAGCCTTATTTAATTCCTGCTTTGGCGTCACGGTCAAAAATTCTATAGAAAAATCATCTTGTGAATCATTAATTATTTTAACAAGCCCCTGGCTTTCCCAATAATGCAAAGCGTTAATGACATCCGATTCAAGCAAATTAAGCGTGCTTGCAATAGCTTTTATTCCAAGACTTTCTCCACCATGAAAACAATGACGAAAAGCCAGGATATAAACCATAACAAAAGATGGGTTTGCATCCGGCATAAAGCTGTCGATAAAAGCGTTCGGCAGGGGAGTATTTAATAAATCGTTGTTTATACGCATTTTTAGGGCTGATGCCACAAAAAACACCTCATTTCTTATGTATAGTAAATTTCTAGTAAAACAGTAATGAAATCGTCAAGTTCGAAATGGCGAGCGACCTAGCGTTTTCGTAGAAAACGCAAAAGAGATGAGCCGTTTATGGAGAATAGATTTCGTTACTGTTCCATAAGCAATTTACTGTAAAAACACTATATATAATTCTTCTGTATTATATCATATCTTGGCTAACTAAGCAAGATAACCACACCCAAACACCACACCCTAATGCCGACTTATACGTCAAAAACCCTATAAAATTAATGCAATAATAA
>CAYVCG010000089.1:0-5071 GCA_964449985.1 uncultured Defluviitaleaceae bacterium | reverse complement strand
AATACCTTTAAAACCGCATGGCGCTGTTTCAACCCGGATTATGTCTCCATATTTGGGATAGGAATAAACCTCCGCCCGGCTATTGACGATAAGCCAGCCTTTTTTGTTATCGGCATACCATTTCATCGGCATATTTGTAGAATCCGTATGCGCAATGCTGATCTCTTGCGTAAGCGCCATCATCTTAACAAAATTTGCTCTTAAATCAGGATAAAGCAATGTATAATCAATTTCATAATCTTTGGAATAAGGAGCCAACAAAAAACCTCCCCGTTAAAAACGCCTTCTGTAGACGAACACCATAAATATAAATATCGCAAGAGACGCCATAATAATAAGTATAGAGCGATAATCCCGAACAGCTATTAAAATAGCGATAATGCCGGAAATAGCGCTTATTGAATATAAAATGATAACAGCCTGCTTAGGAGAAAGGCCGGAATCAATAAGCCTGTGATGCAGATGACCTCTATCCGCCGTCATAATGGATTTGCCGGAAAGAAGCCTTCTTACCATAGCAAACGTAGTATCCAAAATAGGCAGAGCCAAAACCAAAATAGCAAGCACAAGAGCCAAAACAGCATAATACTTGAAAACTCCTATAATTGAAGAAACGGCCAAAACATAGCCCAAAAACGTGGAGCCTGTATCACCCATTATGATTTCCGCGGGATTAAAGTTTCTAGGCAAAAATCCAAAACAAGAACCGGCTATAGAAGCTGTAAAAACTACAGCGACCTCACTGCCTGAAAGAAAACATAACGCCATAGTGCATAGAGCGCCGATAGACGATACACCTGCCGCCAAACCGTCAAGCCCGTCTATAAGATTTACGGCATTGGTCAGGCCGACAATCCATATTATCGTAAGCGGCACTTCAAACTCACGCAAATGCTCATAAAACGGTATAAATGATGTATTAATCCTAGTCCCCGAATATACGGCAACAAGCGCAGCCACGATTTGAACAGCCAGCTTCAGCTTTGCGTCCAAACTGTAAATATCGTCAAATATTCCAAGAATCGTTATTATAAGCGCCCCAACAATAAAGCCAAAAAATTGAGGCGTTCTAAATTCTTCAATAAAAGGAATAAGAATAAGCATAGCAGCCATAAAGCCCATAACTATAGCAAAGCCGCCCATCCTTGGGATAGGCTCCTTATGCATACCACGGGCTTTTGGATAATCAATAGCGCCCAGCCTTCTCGCAACCTTTTTTGAAAACGGTGTCATATACAGAGAAACACCAAACGCAACGGCAAACGCCGTAATATATAACAAATAGTTGTGCATAAAAATACAACCCCAAACCAAATGCCGCCTATGCGGCAAAATCAGGCTATTCAGGTAACCTCCGATAAAGTAATATTGTTTAAGTAGCTACTTAGTACCAAATAGCCTGTCCCCCGCGTCGCCAAGGCCGGGAACTATGTATCCATGATCGTTCAGTTCCCTATCATGAGCTCCGGTATAAATATCAACATCTGGATGCTCTGCATTAAGCCTAGATACACCTTCAGGAGACGATATAAGGCACAGGAATTTTATATTAACTGCGCCACGCTCTTTTAAAAACGATATAGCAGCGGAAGCAGTCCCTCCTGTGGCAAGCATCGGGTCTATAACGAAAATTTCTCTTTCGGAAATATCACTAGGAAGCTTGCAATAGTATTCTATAGGCATAAGTGTGTTCGGGTCACGATATATCCCTATATGCCCGACTTTTGCCGTTGGCATAAGGTTCAAAATCCCATCTGTCATACCGATACCCGCGCGCAATATAGGAACGAGCGCAAATTTCTTATTTTCTATCATCTTGCAGGAAGTCTTTCCGATAGGCGTGATTATATCAACGTCAATAAGCGGAAGCTGCCTTGTTGCTTCATAAAAAATAAGCATAGCAACTTCGTTAACAAGCTCGCGGAATTCCTTTCCGCCTGTTTCTTCGTTTCTCAGCATAGAAATCTTATTTTGAATAAGCGGGTGTTCCATAATACATAACTTGCTCATAATTTTCTATCCCCTATTCGTCAATTTTATCAATTCTTCTTTGATGTCTTTCCTCGCCGGAAAACTCAGTGTTCAAAAATGCATCCACAATTTCAAGGCAAAGGCCCGGGCCAATAACACGACCGCCCATAGCAAGGATATTAGCATCGTTATGAAGCCTTGTAGCTTTAGCCGAAAATACATCACCACACAATGCCGCACGAATGCCTTTATGCCTGTTTGCTACTATAGAAATACCTATGCCAGTTCCACAAATCAAAATACCTTTATCGCATTCTCCGGAAAGAATCGCATTAACGACTTTTTTAGCATAGTCCGGATAGTCAACCGAATCCATATTATATGAACCGCAATCTTTGAAATCAATATTTCTTTCGTTTAAGTATGCAATTACCTCTTTTTTTAAATCAAAACCACCTTGATCGCATCCTAAAGCTATCATAAATTAATTACAACTCCTTATACATAATTATAATACAAAATATTTAGCCTAATTAAAAGCCTGAATAATAACCCTGTGCAATTCTTCTGCGCACTCTTTATAATAAACTATGTCCCTGTCGTATGGGTCTTTTATACTTTTCTTATAGTTGCCTATATAACTGTATATAGAATCTATTTTTAAGGCATCCTCACCATACACCAATTGCAAGTATTCTTTCTGGCTGTTAGTCATTGTCAAAACAACAGAAGCGTTTTTAATATCTTCTGCGCTTATTTGCCTTGAAATATGATTGGTTAGATTCAATTTATATAAAAGCTGAAGCGCTTTGATTGCATTTTCGCTCGCCCTAGACGGCACCAACACATTAATACCTCTTGATATAGCGTTATAATTCAGCCTGCTTTTCTTAAAATAATCATTGGCTATAACTTCCGCCATTGGGCTTCTGCATGTGTTACCCGTACACACGAATAAAACTTGTTGCATAAACACATCTCCTTAGTCATACGCTTATGGAACAGACTATTCATTAATAAAAACTATATCATAAGCTGCTGCCTTTTCCAGCCGGTTATTAACAGCAAGCCAATCACTAGCATTTGGAAACGCCTCGCCGTATATTCTTTCAACGCCCATAGCATCAAACTGGCGTAATATTTTAAATAGGTTAACCCCTATTTCAGCCGGATTATCTCTATCACCTAACGATAGAACCACATCAGATTTATATAATGGCATCGTATCATCTGCGCACATAATACCAATCTTTTTCAGACCCTTTGCATTATCGGCCAATTCGTTAATCTTTATTACAACATCTTGCTTGTTTCCGGCAAAAAGAGTCAATCTGGCAGACGGGGAATAATGCCTGTATTTCTGACCAGGTGCCTTTGGAGCTATGCCCTCAAGAGGTTTTGCCAAAACAGCAGGATCTATCATAACGCTGCCGCAAACATCCTTTATCATATCATCAGTAATCGAGCCGGGCCGAAGAATAACAGGGCAATCACCTGTTGCATCAACCACTGTGGATTCAAGACCAAACTGACAATGGCCTCCGTCAACAATCATATCTATTCTGCCCAAAAGATCCAAAACTACATGGTCGGCGCTTGTTGGGCTGGGCTTCCCGGATGTGTTTGCACTGGGCGCCGCAATAGGAAGACCGGCTTCTTTTATTAATAACCGCGCAGTTTCATTTTCCGGTATTCTCACAGCGACTGTATCAAGACCACCAGACGTTCTATCCGGTATTATATGGCTTTTTTTCAAAACAATAGTCATTGGGCCGGGCCAAAACTTTTCCATAAGCGCTTTGGCCACAGGCGTCACCTCTTTAACAATACTATCCAACTGTTGCTCAGAATATATATGAACGATAAGAGGATTGTCCCCCGGGCGCCCTTTAGCCCCGTATATGGCGGAAACAGCAGCCTCATCCAAAGCATTTGCACCAAGACCATAAACCGTCTCTGTTGGGAAGGCAACAAGGCCACCCCTTTTTATTATTTTCGCAGCTTCCCTGATAACGTTAATATCGTCATTTGGGCTATTATAATTTACTTTTCTTACAATTGTTTCCATATATTATTACTTCCCACAGCATTTTTTATGTTTTAAACCGCTGCCACACGGACAAGGATCATTCCTTCCGACTTTTCCACTATCACGGACAAAGGTTTTCGATTTTTTCTGCTCCGTGAACATCGTTTTCTGCTCTTCTTCTGTAAATATACCATTCCACTGCGGCAATGTGTAAAGATGCTCAGCCTTATATTCAACCATCTTTTTATACAACTTAACAAAATCAATGTCAAGCGTTATTTCCGTATCTTCTTCAAGGTTTTCAACATCAACAGGCTGATCTATTGCCTCGTTTATGCCATCAATAAAGCCACACACTTGTTCCTTAGGCAAATCAAACCTTTCGGAAAGCTGTTTAACAGTTCCTGTTATGTTTGATGTTTTTCCCTCTATAATATTGGCATAGATCTCCTTTTCCTTCGGCATATAGCTATCCCAAAGCTTATTATTAGCTTTTCCGTTTTGATCATAAGCACTTCTTATCCAAGTTTCATATAAGCTCATATAGTGTCTTCCTCCTGTGTTTCTTAAGGCATACGCCTTAATGGTAATTATTATAAAAAACTCAATATTAAATATTCTACACTATTTTTTAAATATATGCTATAATTTTTACTAAATATATTATAATATTACACCAAAACAAGAAAATGAGGATAAAAATTATGTCGAACAAAAATGAAATAATTCGTATAGATAAATTCTTGGGCAATCTGGGCTATGGTTCCCGAAAAGAAATAAAGGGATTTATAAAAGCCGGTCTTGTCAGTGTTGATTCAGAAATAATATCCCGGGCGGATTTTAAGGTTTCCACAAAAACAAGCCAAGTTGAGCTGGATGGAGAGCTTATTGATTATAAAGAATACGTTTATCTAATAATGAATAAACCCGCCGGAGTTATTTCAGCGACAAGTGATCCGTACGGCGAAACCCCTGTCACAGAATTGTTGCCCGATGATTATTATTATCTTGGTCTCGCTCCTGTTGGTAGGCTGGATAAAGACGCTGTCGGGCTTTTGCTGTTAACAAACG
>CAYVCG010000088.1:0-5878 GCA_964449985.1 uncultured Defluviitaleaceae bacterium | reverse complement strand
CATTGCGCGTGCGTATTGATATATTTAATTGCGACAGCCTGATGAGAGGTCATTTCCTCTCTTTTTTTATATTTAAAAATGGTTGCATAATCTTTTTTACAAAATTATTGGATTAATAGCTTCTCCTTATGAATAAATCTTTAATTTAAAGGGCTTGATAACAATTGTAAATAATAGTATTATAATATAAATATCAACAAGTTTTATATTTATATCTATAGGTCATTTTTGGTTAGCGGATAACATTTTCCGCTGTTTAAATACGGAGGTTAATTTATGTCTAATATAAACGACGACAACAAATTAAAAGTGTTGATCGTGTCCACTGAGGTAACGCCTTATGCAAAGAGCGGAGGCCTTGGCGATGTTGTGGGCTCTCTTCCTAAGGAACTGCAAAAGAATGGCGTTGATGTTCGTGTTGTTTTTCCAAAATACCGGACTTTGCGCCAAGCATATATAAACAACCAATCATATATCGGCTCTTTTAACGTATCTTTAGGCTGGCGCAAACAAAGCGCATCAGTATTTACTTTTGATGCAGAAGTTCCAACATATATGATAGAAAATGATTATTATTTCGGTCGCGATGGGTTTTATGGATATGGCGATGATTATGAGCGCTTTGCATTCTTTTCCAAAGCCGCTATAGAATTTTTGCTTACTGTAAAATTCAAGCCCGATATCATCCATTTTAACGATTGGCAAACAGGTATTGGCCCTGTTTATTTAAATGATATATATAAAAAATTCCTTTTCTTTTCTAATATGAAATCCTTGTATACAATTCATAACCTGCAATATCAAGGCATCTTCTGGCGGGATATTTTGGGTAATATTGACTTAAACGATGGCTATTATACAGGCGGCCAGCTTGAATTTAATAGCGGAGTAAGCTATATGAAAGCCGGTGTTTTATATTCAAATGCCGTCAGCACAGTCAGCAAAACATATTCGCTGGAAATCCAATCCCCTGGCTTTGGCTATGGAATGGACGGCGTTTTGCGCTGTAGGGCGGATGTGTTATCCGGCATACTAAACGGTATTGATTATGATAGCAATAACCCTGAAACAGACAAGCGCATATTCGCCAACTACAGCGTCGAAAATTTGGAAAGCAAGAAAGTTAATAAAGCAGAGCTACAAAAAATGTTGAACCTGCCTGTTCGTGAGGATGTTCCTATGTTTTCCGTCATATCAAGGCTTGTTGACCAAAAGGGGCTGGATCTTATTGCAGGCGCAATGGATGAATTAATGTCCAAGGATATCCAACTTGTTATTTTAGGAACTGGTGATGGCCGGTATGAGCATCTATTCCGTTATATGCAAGGCCGTTATCCCGATAAAGTCAGCGCAAACATTACGTTTAATGAAGATCTGGCTCAGAAAATATACGCAGGAAGCGATATCTTCCTTATGCCTTCCTTGTTCGAACCATGCGGCCTTGGTCAAATAATCGCCATGAGATACGGAACGATTCCTGTCGTTCGTAAAACTGGCGGGCTTGCGGATACTGTCAAGCACTATAGCCCTGAGGCAAAAGATGGAACGGGCTTTGTTTTCGAGCATTATTTGTCCAGCGGCCTTATGTGGGCAGTTTATCGCGCGCTGGATACGTATTATTCAAACGACTGGAGCAATATCGTCAGAAATGCAATGAAGGCGGACTTCTCATGGAAGAAATCAGCAGAAAAATACATTAACCTCTATACCTCGCTAAAAAATAGTTAAGTACCTGCTATCGTTTGATAAGCGGTTACTTTTGTGCAGCAACCGATTTGGAGTTGATTTTTATGAGCGCTTCACCAAACAAAAGGATATTAATAGTTGATGATGAGAAAAGAATCGTGGATATAGTTGCCTATAATCTCAAGAAAGAAGGGTTTGAGGTTTTGTGCGCCTATGACGGAGAGGATGGCCTCAATCTTGCTTTAAACGAAAAGCCTGATTTAATTGTATTGGATATTATGATGCCGAAAATGGATGGCTTTGAGGTATGCAAACGTATTCGCACAAAGCTGCAAACCCCGATAATAATGCTGACTGCAAGAGTCGAAGAGGCAGATAAGGTCATGGGTCTTGAGCTTGGCGCTGATGATTATGTTACAAAACCTTTCAGCAATAAAGAGCTAATCGCACGCATAAAGGCAAATATAAGGCGAACTGATACGCCAGCAACGCCTCCGGAGGAAATACTCACGTTCGGGGATATAACAATTGACAACAATAAGTATGAGTTAAGGCGCAGGGGCGAGCTTATTGAGCTTACACACAGGGAATTTGAGCTTATAAAATTTCTCGCGCTACAAAGCTCACAGGTGTTTTCAAGAGAAGCATTGTTGGAGAAGGTTTGGGGTTATGAATATTTTGGCGATGTTCGCACTGTTGACGTTACTATTAGGCGCCTTCGTTCTAAAGTCGAAGATAATTCGGAAACGCCGAAATACATAATGACAAAGCGGGGCGTCGGATATTATTTTGCCAAACAGTAGTTTTTTTATAGTGGGGGTTAACCGTGAAAAGTATTAAGCTGAGATTAGTTATCATGTATATTGCTCTGGTTTTTATCGTTATGGTTTCGTGCGGAACGTTTATGATTTATAGAATCAAAACGAATGAAGAAGCCCGGGTTAAAAACGAGCTTAAATCCGATGCCGATAATATAAAAGAAAATATAATTAACGTTTATTTAGCAAGTGAGGCTCAGTCTGAAAATCTTTCTCTAAGCGGCTTTGATGACTACGCCGAATCACCTGAGGAATATTTTCAACGCGCTCTTAAAGCAGCCGTAACAAACTCACAGCGAGAATGGAATATTATAGATGCCGGGACATATAAAACAATAGCTTCCACAGCCACATCGGACACATTTAACCTCCCCACATACAAAAACACAGCAGTTATAAACGCCGTGGCCGGAGAATCCAACTTTCTACCCGGCCGTGAATATAGCGATATTAATGGAAGAAGCAGAACATGGATGGAGTATGCCTCTCCTGTTAAAGATGATTTAGGCAATATGAGGTATGTCATCTATGTTCGTATGGATGCTGAAAGCGTTTTAAAAAGCATAAACGAAACGACAAATACAATCGCTCTGGCGCTTGTTTTGGCTATACTTCTTTCCGGCGTAATCGGCATTTTATTTTCCAGCACGTTGACCGGGCCTATAGCTCTTTTAACCCGCAAGGCGAAAGAGCTTGCGCAAGGAAATTATCAGGAGATAGAAGTAGCTTCGAAGGACGAGATAGGTCAGCTTTCCGAAAGCTTTAATAATATGGCCAAAGAACTGCAAAGATCCATGGAAAATATGGAAAATGAAAAAAACAAAATGGAAATTGTATTGTATAATATGACGGATGGCGTTTTGGCATATGATAACAACGGATCGCTTATCCATGCCAACGCCGTCAGTCAGGATTTGCTTAATATAAAAAACATTGACGAAATCCCTCTTCACGAAATGATGGAAGTGTTAGCTCCCGGCACGACTGAATTCTCTATAAACGATATTGATAATTTTAAAGGCGTAACGCTATCATTGGGTGATAAGTTTATTGATGCCAGCTTTAATCCGTATAAAAACAAAGATAACAAGCTTGAAGGTCTAGTTATTGTTCTTCAGGACATAACGAAGCACAAAAAGCTTGACAATATGCGAAAAGAATTCGTTGCAAACGTTTCCCACGAAATGCGTACACCGCTTACTACGATAAAAAGCTACACAGAAACACTGTTAGATGGTGCTGTCGAACAGAAACATCTCGCCAAAGACTTTTTAGAGGTCATTGCCGGAGAAACAGATAGAATGACGCTTATAGTCCGAGATTTGTTGGAATTATCCAGTTTGGATAACGATCAGATGGTGTTGGATATGCAGCAGACAAGCCTTAAACAGCTTATAAAGCAAACAGTAAAACAAAACATACTCACAGCCGAAAAACAGAAAAAAGAGCTTATTTTTGAGGAACCAGACGACGATATGATAATAAACATTGATTCTGCAAGGATAGGCCAGGTTTTGGGCAATATTATATCCAATGCCATAAAATATAGTAATGAAGGCTCCACTATTAAAATATATACGCATGACAATGAAAAATTTTATAAAGTGTTTGTTAAAGACAACGGCATGGGTATACCAAAAGAAGATATCCGGCGCATCTTTGAACGTTTTTATCGTGTTGATAAAGCTCGTTCCAGAGCTTTGGGAGGAACAGGTCTAGGGCTTTCTATTGCACAGGAGATCATGCAGGCTCATGGCGGAAAAATCTCTGCATCAAGTGAACTCGGCAAAGGAACAACTATGATTCTGCGTTTTCCGCGTTCTGTGTAAAAATTTCTTTGTTGCAAAAAGGGTGTTTTTATGAAAACCAAAAACATTATTAAAGGTTTGGTTATTTTTTCGCTGGTATTGTTGACGTTTTTTCAAATAAGCGAGCTATGGTTCGGAGGAAGCTCTAACACAAATTTCTTTTATTCGTTCTTCAGCCCCGTCTCCAGCCCAATAAACAGCGAAAACCTTTCCAAAGCTATAAAGCCGTATAGAATTATTGCCGGAGAAGGGGATAATAAATTCCTTATAAAATATTCTGATATCGAAATCATTACCGATTCCGGCGTTAAAAAATCAATCCAGAAAGATGAGATGGACAAAGTTATTTTAGGTTTATTTGAATATGGAGAATTCGTAAAATCAGGCCCTGTTAATTGGCCTGAAATCCTGCAAAATAAAATAATGCTCGCCGAATATAAATTTTCAATGCCTACAGACGTATTCACAGAGTGTTATCGCATACAAAAGACAACGTTGTCTTCAAGATTTAATAAGTTTGACAGCATAGCTATTATTCCATTAGAATCCGGCGGAATAAGCGCTTTATTTATAAACAACGCAGAGAACGAATGCCATGAATATTTAGTAAAATCAGGTGATTCTAATGCAATGCTAAACGCTATACAGTCCATCTCTGTATATAACGATAAATTATATTATACTTCAAGCGTTCTTGAAGGCCTTGATGCGTTTTCAGGAAACGTATTTCTGCCAAAATGGGACTTTGATCCATTTACGTATAGCAGTATTGTATCTATAAATCCATATATGGAGAACGGAAATATATTGTATAGCACAATAGAAAAGAAAATAGACGTTTTTTTTGCTAACCCGGCCCTAAAGCGGCCAAGCAACCTAAACGATGTTTATACATTTAGCGACGAAAACACCGTTGTTCGCTATTATTCCGATGGCATTTTGGAATACAACAACTTTAAAGCAGTGGATTCCAAACCGAACTGCACGTTTTCTTCTGCATTTTCCTCTGCTATTGAATTTATAAATAATGATTCTACTATAGACGGTGATTTTTATCTATCGGATTATACTAGCGCTGATGATGGAACCTGGGTATTTTTCTTTGACTTTGTTATTAACGATTATCCGCTTATTCTCAGCCAAAGCCTTAGTATGCCCCACTCTGTTGAAATTACCGTGAGCTATGACCGTGTGACAAAATATAAGCATTATGCATATACCTATGAGTTAGCAGAACAGGCAATGGCCGCAGTATCTTCTCAGTTTTTAAATGGAATAAGAGAGGAATCGACGTATTACGATCCGGCGGCAATAGATGAATTAACCATTTGTTATAAGGTAGATGATTCCCAGATTTTAAAACTATATTGGAAAATAGGTATGTATGGCTCGGTTTCCCTAACCCCTGCATCATAATGCAAAATAATCCAATCCAACCGGAGTGAACGAGTATATGAACGCTAAAAAGGTCAATAATTTAATTATAATATTTTTGCTTATACTAAACGTTTTGCTGGCGGTTTTGAACTTTGTTGAAAAAAGCAAATACAGAATAACACAGGAGCA
>CAYVCG010000087.1:0-6085 GCA_964449985.1 uncultured Defluviitaleaceae bacterium | reverse complement strand
TGAAATACCATATTTTTTTGAACAAACAAGGCCAAATTTTTTATAATAATCCGGGTCTCCAAATATTATAACTACTCTATGGCCTTGTTGCTTGGCAGCATCCAGCGCATGATTTATAAGAGCCTCACCGATGCCCTTTTTTTGATGATCGGGATGAATGCTTACAGGCCCAAATATAATGGTTTTTATCGTTTCGCCTGCTTTGGTCACTATTCTTGAATGCGTAAAATATATGCTGCCAATAATTTCTTGGTCTAGTAGGACGACAAAATTAAGTTCCGGTATAAAAACCGGTGATTTGCGCATTTTGTTCATATACAGGTGCTCGTCGCATCCGGGAATATATTTATTCCAAAATGCTTCTCTTGTGATTTCCTCTGTTTTCCGGTTATCCGCTGGTGTTTCTAATCGAAATGTTAACATTTTGGTTATTCTCCTTATTAAAAAAATCAATACAAATTTATTATCGTTAAATAATTGCTTTATCATCAGCATTTTATTTAGAAAGCAATGTTGACGAAACAATGAGTATATAGTATATTTAAAAAGATTCAACAGCCATCGAAGGACTTTGCAAGCTTCGCAAAGTCTTTTTCAAATATATAAGGGGTTGGACGGTTTGGATTTAAATAAAATAAAGGATACGCTAAATGCCGCAGAAACTATGCGGATTTCTAAAAATTTTTTTTACGAAACGCATTCATGCGCTGTTCATGGCTCTCAGGTTAAAGTAATGCTTGATTATAAGCTTATGACAGAGCAAAGTGATAAAATTATAAAATTTGGGGCGTGCCCTTATTGCAATGATGTTTTTTATCATGATGATTTTGAAAGCAAAAGCTTATAGAAAAACAAAAGCTTAGAAAAAACAAAGGAGGAACCTAAGTGACGGAACCACAGAATTTAAACGAAACTGGGCTTAATTCAACGGGCAACTTTATACACGCTATAATTCAAGAGGATTTAAAGGATAATTTAAGCGCTATAATAACGCGTTTTCCGCCGGAGCCTAACGGATACCTGCATATCGGCCATGCCAAATCCGTTTGCTTAAACTTTGGTATTGCAAAGCTTTATGGGGGTAAATGCAACCTGCGTTTTGACGATACGAATCCCGCTAAAGAGGATGAAGAGTATGTCAATTCTATAATGGAGGATATAAAATGGCTTGGCTTCGATTGGGAGGACAGGCTGTTCTATGCCTCTGATTATTTCGATAAGTTTTATGAATGTGCTGTCAAGCTTATAAAGAAGGGTAAGGCATATGTGTGTGAGCTAACAGGCGATCAAATAAAGGAATATAGAGGGACTTTGAGCCAACCCGGAAAAGATAGCCCATACAGAAACCGCCCTATAGAAGAAAATCTGGATTTGTTCGAGCGGATGAAAAATGGTGAATTCCCTGACGGCAGCTTAACGCTAAGAGCAAAAATAGATATGGCATCGCCAAACATTAATATGCGTGACCCTATTATGTATCGCATAGCCCACATTCCGCACCATAGAACGAAAGATGAGTGGTGCATCTATCCTATGTATGACTATGCGCATCCTTTGGAGGATGCATTTGAAAAAGTAACAACTTCTTTGTGTACGCTTGAATTTGAAGACCACCGCCCATTGTATGATTGGTTTATAAACGAGCTTGAATTTGATTTAAAGCCAAGACAGACGGAGTTTGCCAAGCTGATTCTTACAAATACAATAATGGGTAAACGCTATATGCGTGAGCTCGTTGAGACAGGAGCAGTGGATGGTTGGAACGACCCAAGAATGATGACGCTTTCCGGCCTCAGGCGTAGGGGTTATACGCCGGAATCGATTAGGGATTTTTGCGAAAGGATTGGGGTTTCAAAGGCTTCAAGCCGGGTTGATGTGTCGTTGCTGGAGTTTTGCGCAAGAGAGGATTTAAAGGCTAAAGCTTCTGTTATTATGGCAGTGCTTGATCCTGTTAAGGTTGTTATAACAAACTATCCAGAAGACCAAACAGAGATGCTCGAGATCGAAAATAGCCCAGAAAACGAGGAAATGGGCAAACGCCTTGTCCCATTCTCGAGGGAAATTTATATTGAGCGGGATGACTTTATGGAGGATGCGCCGAAAAAGTTTTTCCGTCTTTCCATAGGCAAAGAGGTCCGGCTTAAAGGGGCATACTTTATTACATGCACGGATATTGTTAAGGACGAAAGCAGCAATATAACAGAAATCCACTGCACATATGACCCGGAGACAAAGAGCGGCAGCGGTTTTAACGGCAGAAAGGTTAAAGGCACGATTCATTGGGTTTCATGCAAACATGCAGTAAATATAGAGACGAGGCTGTTTGATTATCTTGTTTTAGATGATGAAACGAGCGAAACTGGCGTTCGTAAAAATGAAAATTCACTCATTGTTTTAAAAAATAGTGTTGCAGAACCTTCGATAAAACAGGCCAGCTTGGATGATCGTTTTCAGTTTATAAGAAACGGCTATTTTTGTTTGGATTCGAAGTTATCTGCGCCTGATAATGCTGTGTTTAATAGGATTGTTTCGCTAAAAAGCTCATATAAGCCGGTTTGATAATTTGTAGCAAATCTAAAAAATCATCTTATATATAATATGAGGTGATTTTTTTATGAACAACTTAAACAAGGCAATATATGATTTAGTAACGGCATTGGAAGAGACCGGTGAATATATTGAGCTTAAAAGGGCGAAAAGCTCAATCAACTATAATTCACAAAATGGAATGCGGCTTAAACAGTTTGAACAGAATCAAAAACGCTTGAGCGACAAAAGCATTAGGCCAAACGAAGCAGAACAATTGTTTAAGCAATTAAACGATGAATACACATATCTTTCATCCATCCCGGAGTTTAAGCAATACTTCGCGGCAAGCGAAAGGGCAAGCGGCTTGATTTCAGACGTGTTTAATAACATAAATCAAAACTTAAATAATAAATTAAGATAAAAACATGTCATGCTCGTCACACATTTTGATTTTTTGAATAAACTATTACTAAAGAAAAACAGAAAGAGGTGCAATTACATGTTTTACTCTCCTTACAGATTTGGTTGGGGCGGTGGCTGCGGCTGGGGTGGCTGCGGCAACGCATTATGGGGTTGGAACAGATTCTACAATCCTTATTGGTATGGCAGAAATTGGTGGTGGTAGGCTTTAATTGTTTTACCTTATTTCATGCCAATGAATTGCAAATAATATAAATAAAAAGACATTTGGAAAATTATCCGAATGTCTTTTTATATGCATTATAAAATTATTGCTCCATAACATCTTTCATGCTGTATAACCCTGCTGATTTACCACACAAGAATCTTGCAGCCTTAACAGCTCCAACCGCAAACACTTCTTTTGAGGTTGCGCTATGAGAGATTTCAATTGTTTCGTCATGCCCAGCGAAAACAATCGTATGATCACCAACAATAGAACCGCCACGAACGGCATGAATACCGATTTCATTGGCAGAGCGTTTCTCTCTTTTCTTAGTGCGGTCATATATATATTCAAATTTTCCGCTGGCACATTCATTAATAACATCTGCAAGCAGCAACGCTGTGCCGGATGGGGCATCCAGCTTTTGATTGTGATGCCGTTCGACTATTTCTATATCGAAGTTAGAATCGCTCAATTTTGTAACGATTTTGCATAAAAGGTCTGCAATAAGGTTTATGCCTAAGGACATATTGGCAGAGCGAAGGATGGCGACTTTTTTTGATGCTTGTTCGACCAATTCAAGGGTTTCCGGTGAAAGCCCTGTCGTACATAAAACAAGAGGAATGTTGTTTTTCACTGCAAAATGAATGACAGCCGGAACCGCATGGGATATGGAAAAATCAATGATAACATCCGCCCCCATATCACAATCGTTTATATCGGTATACGTTGGAAACGGTTTGCCTGTTTGCGGCGGAAAAACATCAATCCCCGCGACTATTTCGCAATCGCTGCTTTCCTTAACGATATTGCAAACGGCTTTGCCCATTTTGCCATTGAACCCGTTCATAATTATTCTTATCATACAATAAACACCAAGCCTTTAATTTTTTTAGCAGCCGGAATAAGGTTTAGCATTTGCCGGCCGGCTCATCGTTGGAAACAGCCTGTATCCGAAAATTCTATTACATCAAGCCATAATCAGCCATGGCTTTTTTAAGGTTGGCAAGATTGCTTTCGTCCATCTCGACAAGAGGTTTCCTGTATCCTCCTACATTAAAGCCCATAATATTAAGAGCTGCTTTAACAGGGATAGGATTAACTTCACAGAAAAGCTGTTTAACAAGCGGTATGGATTTAAGCTGCAATTGTGTTGCGCCTTTTATATCGCCGTTTAAGTATTTCATAACCATGTCATGTGTGTCATAAGGCGCAATATTTGCTGAAACGGATATAACACCGATACCGCCTAAGGAAAGAACCGGCAGAATTTGGTCATCATTTCCGGAATATAAATCCAGCTTGCCATCGCAATAATAAGCCACTTCTGCAATCTGGGAGATGTTTCCGCTGGCTTCTTTAATCGCAACGATGTTTTCTACCTTTGAAAGCTCATAGGCAGTTCTAGGGTTGATATTAAGGCCGGTTCTTCCCGGAACATTATATAAAATAACCGGGATATCAACGCTGTTGGCTGTGTGTGTATAATGATCTATCAAACCTTTTTGTGTCGTTTTGTTATAATACGGTGTAACAAGCAGCAATGCGTCTGCGCCGGCTTTCTGGCTGGCAACGCATAATTCAATACCGTGGTCTGTATAGTTGCTGCCAGCACCAGCAATGACAGGCACTCTTTTGTTAACCTTATCAACAGCAAATCTTATCGTTTCTATTTGCTCGTCATCGGTAAGCGTGCTGGCTTCTCCCGTTGTCCCGCAAACGATGATTGCGTCTGTGCCGTTTTTAATTTGAAATTCTATTAATTCGCCGAAAACATCATAGTTAACGGTCCCGTCAGCGTTAAACGGGGTTACTATAGCAACACCCGAACCCTTAAAAATAGCCATAAAATCACCCTCCTGCTTTTATAAAAATCCTTTATAGTAATAAGATATTTAAACTTCTTGGCCTTTGTTAATAATACATTCAGCAATCTGGATAGCGTTTAATGCAGCGCCTTTTCTAATATTGTCTGCAACAACCCAAAGGTTGGCTCCGCTTTCAACGCTATAATCACGTCTTATTCTTCCGACATAAACAGGGTCAGTTCCTGAAGCGATAGTTGCTAAAGGATATTCATTCTTTGAACCATCATCCATAACAATAATGCCTGGTGCATTTTTGAGAGCTTCTTTAAGCTCAGCAAGGTCAAACTGCTTTTCAAACTCAACGTTAATAGATTCGCTATGGCCGTTATAAACAGGCACACGAACAGTAGTAGCAGTAACATTTAAATCAGGTTCATGAAGAATCTTTCTTGTTTCTTCAATCATTTTGATTTCCTCTTTTGTATAACCCGTATCAGTAAACACATCGATATGAGGGATACAGTTTCCTGCTATTTGGTGTGGGAACTTCTTGTTTTCTCCGCCTTTTAAACCTTCTTCAAGATCAACCCAACCGGCGCGGCCAGCTCCTGAAACGGCTTGATATGTTGAATAAACGACACGCTTAATACGATATTTGTCATGCAGGGGTTTTAGAGCAACAACCGCCTGAATAGTAGAACAATTGGGGTTCGCTATAATGCCTTTGTTCCAATCTATATCTTCGGGGTTAACCTCAGGAACAACAAGAGGAATGCTTGGGTCCATGCGCCAGAACGAAGAATTGTCCACAACTACGCATGATTTTGAAGCAGCAATCGGCGCAAATTTTTCGCTTGTGGAACCCCCTGCGGAAAACAGAGCAATGTCTATCCCTCTGTCAAAAGAGGTTTCTGTTAATTCCTCAACGATATATTCCTTGCCCTTAAATGTAATCTTATTTCCTGCTGAACGAGCGGAAGCGAATACATAAAAGTTTTCAATGGGAAGATCTTTTTCTTCAAGTATGCTTAAAAATGATCTTCCGACCATGCCTGTCGCGCCGACAACCGCTATGTTATATTTCTTCATAAAAAACACTCCTCTATTAACTTTGATTATTTAT
>CAYVCG010000086.1:0-6099 GCA_964449985.1 uncultured Defluviitaleaceae bacterium | reverse complement strand
ATCATAAACGTAATCAGATCCGATAAGCAATTCATAATCAACCGTGAATAAAACGGCATTTGCCATCTTTGCAGCGATTTCTCCCTGGATAGCGCTGATGTTGTTCATAAACGGTTTTGATTTGTCCAGCTTATTATTAATGGATTCATATTGTTCTACAGTAAGAACAGGGCCGATATGGAAGCTTCTCTCGGTTTTGCCTACGATGCCGCTAGATCTTGGCGTAACCTCGAAAGCAATATATTTTCCTGCATCTTCGTCTGTAAGTGTGTATTCAATACCAGTTGCGCCTTCGATTGCTTCGTATTCGCCGCTCTTTTCATCAGCTCTTAACCATCTGAATGTAGAACCGGATTCTGGGTTTTTATTTTTTGAATCATAATAATAGTAAATACCTTTTAGCTTAACGCCAACTTCTTCCATTCCAAGAATATATGGGCGAATAACCTGAATATCCGATTCGGAAACAGTGACCTTAATCTGAACGGTTTCATCTGAGCCGACAACCGTTACAACAGCAAAATATTCACCAACTGCTGGCAGTTCGCTTGCTGCAAAGAAGAAGCTTGCAACACCGTTTACAACAGTTGCTTCCTTGCCAAATAAAGCGACTTTTATTTCCTTGCCATCTGCATTGTTTGTTTTTACATTTACTTTGATGTTTGCATCATAACCGATGGAAACGCTGTCCGGAACGGCTTTAACGCTGGAAATAACGTTTTCGTTCACACCGCTTATATTATAAAGCTCAAATTCAACAAGATTGGCCGGAGCTTTTGTTTGCGTTGCTCTGGATTTAAGAAGGCTAACCCTTACCTGGTTGCCGGTAACAGCCGGGAAATCAACGGTTAATTCCTCACCGATTTCAGTGCCTTCATAAGCCATTTGCCATGACTCACCATCAAAATATTCAATGGTAAATTCCAAACAGCGGTATTGGTTTGGAACTGTCCATGTGTCATACATTTCGCTTAAAATTGCACGGTCAAAGGTTACCATGCCGCCCAAATCAACAATCATCCAAGGCTGAAGATCTCCATCTTTTGGAGCCCATCTTGTTTCCTTGCTGCCGTCAACAACCTTTTGGGCATCATATCCAGGAAGTTGCTCGTAAACAGAGGATACTGTTACAGGCTTGTTATAAACAAAATTCTCATAACCTCTAACGATTAATGATGAAGTAGCAACAGCTATAATATCATTGTCCATATCAAGAAGGGCAGCTCTGATAGAAATGCTTCCAGCATTTATCGAGTCAACAGTATAAGACCAATTACCGTCCTCATCCACCAAAACATTAGCCTCTATCGGAGCAAAGTCCACGCCACTTATTTTAAGAGCTACTGCCATACCACCTTCTGATGTTCCGCTGATAGTAAACGGAGCATTACCAATAATATTTCCGCTTGCTGGATTTGTAATAGCAACATCTATACGCTCTTTATTAAATAACTGGAATTCATAAATACTTGGATTGCTTGTATTGGTTAGGTTAAGCCTGATTTTATCAGATGTTATATTGCTAAAATTAAAGTTTGATTCAGCATCTATATTGCCGCCTGTATATCCTGCAACCCATTTAGAGCCATCCCAATAATCAATTGTGAAAGCTTTTGTCCAGTTAGAAGACGAAGTATATTGTTTGATATAAGCAGAATTAACTGTTACAGGCTCAGCAAATGTTAATTCGAGCGTTGCAGCAGTTGTTCCACCATTGGTTGCCCATCTGGAATCTGCATTGCCGTCTATAGCTTTATCTGGAGCATATGCAGACATATTTTGGTAGTAATTCGTTCCTGTTACGGATTTTGCTTTTAAGGCAATATTTGCATTAACATCAGAATCAACGGATTTTGGAATGCCATCAACGCTGATTTCTATAACGGTATCAAATTTGTCTTTAGCAATACCCGCTAAATCTATTACCATCTTGCTCTTCAATTCAGTATATGAAACATTCTGATCTTTTCCTAAAACCTTCATGCCTAAAATTTCGTTCTCAAGCTTAGGAATAATAATGGAGTTATCCTGCGGGAAGTTTAATATATGAAGATAAACCTTTCCGTCCTTTGTGGTTGCTTTAACGCCAGAAGGCAGATTTGCGAAACAAGATCTTCTTGTGCCGTAAATGCTGTCACCGTTGGCTTTTAGCCACACACCTGCTTCCTTAAGTATATCCGCGCTCGGCTTTGGAACATTACCAAGCTCATCAGGACCTACATTAAGCAAATAGTTACCGCCTTTTGAAATAATATCAACAAGGCTTGTTATAACTGTATTAGCGTTTTTCCAGCTATTATCGTTTTTGTGGTAGCCCCATGTATTATTTAATGTTATACAGCTTTCCCAGTCATAATTCAATCCGCCGGATGGGATTTCCTGCTCTGGCGTTCCAAAATCTCCATCATCGACATCGCGCTTACCAACGCGGTTATTAACGATGATAGATGGTTTCATTGTTCTAAGGAAACGATAGAACTCCTGCCCATCAGCTTTTGTCCACCAGCCTGGCCATTCGCCGTCAAACCATAAAACTTCTACGTCATAATCGTCTACAAGTTCACGAAGCTGGCCTTTCATACGAGTCTTAAAATCTTCTTTCTGATCAGCAACTATACTGTTTCCATAGTTACTCTGGGTATAATCATGCCAGTCAAAAATAGTGTAGTACACACCGAATTTAATATCTTGCTTCTTACACTCCTCCGCAAGGGCTTTAATAGGGTCTGGCCCTGTATAATCACCATAACTCATAAGGCTGTAATCCTTAAAGTCTCTGATCTTAGTATCATACATGCTAAAGCCTTCATGATGGCGAGAGGTGAATATTATGTATTCCTGTCCAGCGTCTTTTGCTATGCTGACGATTTTTTCAGCATCAAATTCTTTAGGGTTAAATGGTTTTGCGATGTTTGCCGCATATTCATCCTTTGGAATACCGAGATAGTTCATAATCCATTCAGCATATCCAACGCTTTGCCCTTTATATACGCCGCCGGCATAGGCATAAGCACCGAAATGGATAAACTGGCCGTAGTGGGCGTCTCTCCACCACTTCATGCGTTCGTCTCTTTCTTCCTCTGTCTCTGCGCCATTATACGAAGAGAAAGTAAACCAGTCAATATTAACATTCATGCTGCTTTCAAAAACAAGATATACGTCATGAACGCCCGTAACTTTGGAAATAGTCCCATAGTTTTCTTTAAAGTCACTTGTCTTTGCACAGCCTTTTACGGAGATAGTTCCTATTTTGTTACTAACACCATCAATGCTTATGGCGATAGTCTTTCCTGCATCACTGCTTATGGCAGAAACGACAGCCATAATAGTGTTATAGCTTCCGTCACCAAAATCAACATCTTTAAAGACTATGTAGTCATTAGGCACAAATGCGCCGCCAAATGAGCTAAAGTCCGATGCCAAATCATTTGCTTTCGCATCGCCGTTTAACAAACCACCGTCATTTTCATGGGCTTGAAATACGAAATCTGCCGGCCGACTATTGTCTTTCGCAAACATCGCTGTATTGCAAGAGCCAAGAACCATGATGATTGAAAGAAAAGCAGCCAACATCTTGTTACTGATCTTTTTCATAAGTCTAATCTCCCCTTTTTAAGTTTTTTTACTTTGAATTTACCTTTTTCACCCCAGCCTAACCTGCATAATCGAGCCGGCTTAAGCCTTTACAATCTTTTTTTGAGATTTCCTCCCTTCGTCAAAGCCAAAACAGAGCCTATCTTATTTCATTATGTGTATTGCCCAAAATCCAACCATCAATACAGCATAATTTTACACTCTATACAATTATACCATTTTATATCTTAATATTCAATTGTTTATTAATAATAAATGTGTATTTTTATAACAATTTTTCGCTTATGTATGGTAAAATACTATTATAATAACTACAGAGGTTTTCTTATTATCGGAGGAATAAATATATGAGCCCGTTTAGAATAAATTTTAAACCATATGGCTTAATAGTAATTACTATCGTTCTTTTGCTATTCTTTCAGATTTTTCCAACTCAATCAAGCATGAAAAATCAGAGCGACCCTAGTCCTTATGCCGCAAATCTAATAGCTCATGCAGGAGGCGTTATCGATGGTTATTTGGGAACAAACTCCTTAGAAGCTCTTAAAGAAAGTGCAAGACTAGGCTATAGCATTATTGAGGTTGACATTATGACCACCTCAGACGGTAAATTCGTGCTGAATCATGATTGGAATTATGCCAAATAATAAAATATAATGACTATATAGTTGTCACAGACGATGAAACTGTAACCACAGGTTCTATATCTTCCGTCTTAAACAAGCTGACGCTTTAAAGGCGGAGGATATTATTTTTGTGCATTTCTTTTTTAACATTTTTTGGAGTTTATTGAAATATTTATTAACATTTTGTAGCATTAATTTAATAAAAAAGTAATGGATTTTTGGGATATACTAAGTTATAATGTTAGATGAATTAAACAGCTTTTTTGCCCTGTCTTTAATTCCATTCTTTGATAAGCATATTGATTTTGGTAAGTGAAATAATAAATTTATTATTCATTAATCATTATCCTATTTACATATATTGTTGTGGAAAATGTTTAATATAAATATGCGTTTTTAGTTATATTTTATATGGAGAGAGAGTTGAATTTTGTATGGCGAACAAGAAAAAAAAGCCACAGCAAGATTTCCTTGTTTTGGTTTTAAAGGCTTGCGTTGTTTTTTCTGTGGTTATCCTTGGAGCGTTCTGCGGCTTTATCTTTGCTATTAATGGTTCTAACGACAGAGCAGAAGACGATGCTTTGGCAGTTTCCAGCCCTCTAAAGCCTAACGGTGATACCAACGAACAGGACAAAAACGGAAGAGCCCCCAAAAATGACACGATTAATAAAAACATTTTTATTAATGACGTTGCTGTCGGAGGTTTGAAAACGAATGAAGCAGAGGCCTTGCTTGAAACTGAGTTTAGAGCCGCTTTTAATGATAAAAGCATTGAATTTATTGCCGATGGTAAGAGCTATAACACTAACTTTTCTCAATTCAAGGTTGAATATGATATAAAAGCAGCGGTGCAAAAGGCATATGACTATACAAGAGGTTCTGATGAAGCCGTAAATAAACAAAACATAGACAAACTCCAAAAAAATGAATATAAAATAATAGCTGACGTTACATACGACGAAACAGCTCTATCATCCTTCTTAAACGAAATTGCAAATAAATTAAACATTCCTCCCATCGAACCCACTATGAAACGCGTAAACGGCGAATTTGTTTTTACTAAAGAGGAATCAGGAAAAAGCATTGATGTTAAAACCGCTACGGCAGATGCGGGCGAGCTTATAAAGAATAACGAAAGCGGAACTGTTAACATTGCAATGACCGAAACGCCGCCTAAAATTACTACTGCCGATCTTCGTAAAGCAACAGACCTGCTAGGAACATACTCAACATCATTCTCAGCAGGTAATAACGCCAGAAATACAAATATAAATAATGCCGCAAGCAAACTAAATGGCGTGGTTCTTCTTCCGGGTCAAGTCTTTTCTACAAACGAAGCTTTTGGCGAGATGTCTGCCGCAAACGGCTATAAAAAAGCACCAACCATTCTTGGAAACAAATTGGTCGATGATTATGGCGGAGGTGTTTGCCAGGTTTCATCAACGTTATATAATGCTATTTTATATTCAGAGCTGGAAATCGTGGAGCGCACGAACCATTCTTTAAAGGTTGGATACTTGGATTGGGCCTACGATGCGACCCTTGCAGGAACATATATAGACTTGAAATTTAAAAACGACACTGAATACCCAGTAACAATAGAAGCATATACAACATCAACTAAAGTGATTATTAATCTTTATGGCCACGAGAAGCACCCGGAAAACAGAAGATTGGTATTCGAAAACGCTTTAGTTCAGACCAATCCTCCAGGCCCGGAAGTCGTTACTGAAGACCCTACCCTGCCGCTTGATCAGCGCGTTGAGGACGTAAAAGCAAAAACGGGCTATGTTTTTAACCTTTACAAATTAGTATATGAAGGCGATAAGCTTATTGAAAAAGTGCTTATAAACAAGAGCACTTATAAACCTGTTCGCGG
>CAYVCG010000085.1:2529-6804 GCA_964449985.1 uncultured Defluviitaleaceae bacterium | reverse complement strand
ATCTTTAATCCATAAATGGATTATTGACATAAAATGGAACGCATATACATGGCCACATAACAAAAGACGTGTTTAAAATCAATGGGTGGATTTTAAACACGTCTGTTATTTTGTAAAAGTATAGATTTATGACATGAGGATTTTTTTAAATTGCTATTCCTTCTTTATTTTTTCTTATTAATTCTTTAACTTCTGTTGCTCGCTCCTTTAGTCTCTCTGTTATATTGCGGTTTACGAGCACATAGCTAATATATTTAAGCGCTTCATCCAGGTCTTCTCCCAACCTTCTGGTAAGCTCTCCGATCAGATACAGTGTAGTAGGTTCATCCATACCAAAGATTGGGAACGTCTCTTTCTCATTTGCAAGAGTAAAGCCCTTTATGGCAAGACGAATGTATTTTTTTTCTTTTTGAACATTGCGTCTGTCACGATTAAGCCAGGCCATTTTTAAACAAATATATGCTTTCTCGCTGGGCTTTGCACCTTTGACTATAGCGTTTAGAAGGACTTGGTTAAAACGTTCTATTGCTATATCCGGCGTATAAATAATAGGGTATTCCACGGGTTTAAAGCGAGGAACAACCTTGTTTTTTATAAGCTCTATCTGGGCATCAGTCACATTTTTGAAATTGCTTTGCATAGAGGCATAGCCGCAATGAGAGCATATGACTGCGTCATAATATATTGTATTAAACGGATCATAGTATGGCTTAAGGTCGGTATCCATTCTATCAAGCTTTAATCTTGACATACGCAGAGCCCAATTTTCAAATTCGCTGTTGCAAACCGGGCATGTGTATTTTCTGCTAAAAATATAATTATCCGGCCTAACCGCTTGTTGTGCGCTCAATTTTATCTCAAATCCTTTTATAAGATATTCAGAATATATATCGGTCAAATGCAATTAATAAAGCAAGTTTTAAATTATTATAACAAACTTTATTTTGCAACTCAATCAAAATGTTAAAAACATTTTTCTGTAAAGTATGTTAAAAGATTCGTTAATAAATATTGTATCAAAAAAGGCGGATAATAATTCACTTACATATATATTAAAAAACCGGCATCAGGGTTAGCCAATGCCGGTTTTTTTATTAATTAGTTTCCGTTATAAGCCTTTTTATAAAGATCTTTAAGCTCTTCAATAAGAGGCATACGCGGGTTTGCCGTTGTGCATTGGTCTTCAAAAGCTTTTTCTGCAAGGTAATCTATTCTGTCAAAGAATCTTGTTTCGTCAATGCCACATTCCTTAACGGTAAGAGGAATATTAATATCTTGTGCAAGTTTGCGAACTGCATTCGCAAGGGATTTTACGCCTTCTTCTGCTGTTGATGCAGGAAGCCCAAGCATCTGAGCGATTTCTTGATATTTTTCAGGTGCAACATAATAGCCATATTTCGGGAATGATGAGAACTTTGTTGGTGTAATCTGGCCGTTGTATTCAATAACGTGCGGAAGCAAAATAGCGTTTGCACGACCATGAGAAATATGGAACTCACCACCAAGCTTATGAGCAAGCGAGTGGTTTATACCAAGGAACGCGTTTGTAAACGCCATACCAGCGATACAAGAAGCGTTGTGCATCTTTTCTCTTGCTTTTGCGTTTGTACCATCGTTATATGCTATCGGAAGATACTTGAATACAAGCTGGATTGCCTTCGCAGCAAGCGCATCTGTATAATCAGAAGCCAAAACGGATACATAAGCCTCGATAGCATGAGTCAAAACGTCAAGACCTGTATCAGCAGTAACTGATTTTGGAACCGTCATAACAAAGTCTGGGTCTATGATGGCTACGTTTGGAGTTAAAGCATAGTCTGCAAGAGGATATTTGATATTTTTCTTCTTGTCAGTAATAACGGCAAAGCTTGTAACCTCGGAACCAGTTCCGGAAGTTGTCGGTATTGCAACCATCTGAGCTTTTCTGCCAAGATCAGGAATCTTGTAAACACGTTTTCTAATGTCAAGGAACTTTTGCGCAAGAGCTGAGAAGTCAACTTCTGGCTGCTCGTAGAAGAGCCACATACCTTTTGCAGCGTCCATAGCAGAACCGCCACCAAGAGCAACGATAACGTCTGGCTTGAAGCTTGCCATGAGTTCTGTACCACGTCTGACTGTATCAAATGATGGATCCGGCTCAACATCGCTGAAGATTTCGCAATGAATGTGGTTAGCGCGCTTTCTTAAATGATAAAGCACTTTGTCAACATAACCGAGCTTAACCATAGACGGGTCTGTTACGATAAACACTCTTGAGATGTTTGGCATTTTTTCAAGGTATTGAATAGAACCAAATTCAAAATATATTTTTTCAGGAATTTTAAACCACTGCATATTTGTACGCCTCTTTGCAACTCTTTTTTTGTTGATAAGGTTTATAGCCGTAACGTTGGAAGTGGTTGAGTTGTTACCATAAGAACCACAGCCAAGTGTCAGTGACGGCATATTTGTGTTATACAAATCGCCGATAGCACCATGGCTTGAAGGCGAGTTAACGATTATACGGCCTGTTTTAAGCCTGTTAGCGTATTCTGTAATAACAGCCTCGTCTCTGGAATGGATAACGGAGGAATGACCCAAACCGCCAAGTATTACCATCTTTTCTGCAAGGTCTATACCTTCTTTAACGTCCTTAGCTTTTAAGATAGCCAAGACGGGAGAAAGCTTTTCTCTTGAAAGCGGATATTCTGGGCCGACGCCATCGATTTCGCAGCATAAAACCTTTGTATCCTTAGGAATTGTGATTCCTGCCAATTCGGCGATTTTGTATGGCGCCATACCAACGATTTTTGGATTAACTGCGCCTTTTTCCGGAATGATAACGACCGGCTCAAGTTTTTTGATTTCTTCTTTTGTTGCAAAGTAGCATTTATTGAGCTTCATGTAGTTAACAACATCATCATATATAGGAGCTTCGATGATAGCTGCTTGCTCGGATGCGCAAATCATACCGTTGTCAAATGATTTAGACATAACAAGGTCTGTAGTTGCGCGTTTGATTTTAGCTGTTTTTTCAATAAAGCATGGAACGTTACCAGGGCCAACACCAAGAGCTGGCTTTCCTGTGGAATAAGCAGAACGAACCATAGAAGAACCGCCAGTAGCCAAAACCATAGAAACGTTTGGATGGTTCATAAGAGCTCTTGTTGCTTCAACGCTAGGATTTTCTACCCATTGTATGCAGTTTTTCGGAGCGCCCGCAGCAATAGCCGCATCACGCACGATTCTTGCTGCTTCGCGAGAGCAGTTTTGAGCAGACGGATGAAAAGCGAAAATAATCGGATTTCTTGTTTTTGTTGCAATAATTGATTTAAACATCGTTGTACTTGTTGGGTTTGTAACCGGGGTTACGCCTGCGATAACGCCAACAGGCTCAGCTATTTCAATATAGTCTTCTTCGTCGTTAACATCAATAATGCCGACTGTTTTCTCATATTTAATACTGTGGTAGATATATTCGGTTGCAAAAATGTTTTTTGTAATTTTGTCCTCATAAATACCTCTGCCGGTTTCCTCGATAGCAAGTTTTGCAAGATGCATTTGTGCTCCATGTCCTTCAAGAGACATTTCCATAACAATGTTGTCAATAGTCGCTTGGTCATAGGACATATATTCCTCTAAAGCAGCCAATGCGTTTTTGACTAATTGATCAACCTCTGTAACTGGGGTTGCGTCAGGAGCTGGAATAGGTTTTGCTTGTGTTTCAGGAGCTGTTTTTTCTAATTCAGCTGTTTCCTTTTTAGGCATACATAAGCCCTCCTTGTTAATTTTATAACGATTTATTGGTGTTCTGATATTTTACTTGTTCGTTGTCTTTAATGAATATAGCACAAGATTCTTGAAACATCAATACAAACGTCAAAAAAATCTTGTAGAACATCAATGAAGTAATTGCTATTTTATTAACAATATTGCACAAACTGAAAAAAATTGTCGTTTTGCGCCACTTTAACACACATACTATGTTAAGTTTTTGTTTTAACAAACCCTTAAAAAAAATACCCGGGCTTAAAGGGGGGATTAAGTCCAGGTTTAGACTAATTTTTGTTCTTTCAAACAAATTAGTTTGTGAGGGGGATATTAAGTTTTCACCTTATGTTCAATTAATAAGGCTACAATATTAATAATTTCCAGTATTAATAAAATTATACATATGATTTATAAAAAAATAGGCATTGATTATTAAATAATAATATTTTCGTGGCAAGATGAGGGGTTAGGGTTTTTAGCTAGGGATTTGGATAGGCTTTCCTGTGTGCAATAAAAAAACCGCGC
>CAYVCG010000085.1:0-2429 GCA_964449985.1 uncultured Defluviitaleaceae bacterium | reverse complement strand
CGCGCGGCTATATAAAATCGTTATTCTTCTTTATCATCAACAATTGAATCATTGCTATCGTTTACTCGTATAATACATTCAATAACCCGCCGGTGATCGGTTTTGTTAACGGTGACCGTAAGGTTTTCAAAGCCGAACGTATCGCCTTCCTCGGGGATCTTTCCAAGCATATCCATAATCCAACCGCCAACGGTTGAAGAATCGGTTTTGCCGGTTAGGTTAAAATAATCAAACATTTTTTCAATGTCTGTATTGCAGATTATTTTATACGTTCCATCTGCAAGCCGAACGAATTCTTCGATAATCTCGTCGTGCTCATCCCAAATTTCGCCAACGAGTTCTTCCAGAATATCTTCCATCGTGACTATGCCTATCGTTCCGCCGTATTCATCGGTTACTACGGCAAGGTGGCTCTTATTTTTCTGCAATAACTTCAAAAGCTCATTTATTTTTATAAACGGCATAATGAATATGACAGGAGAGATAATATCTGATGCAGAGCCTTTTTTTGTTAGCATAAGCTCGAAGAAATCCCGAATATGGATAACGCCTATTATATTGTCCATCGTATCTTTATATATTGGTATGCGGGAATATCCGGTTTCTAAAAACAGCTTTGCGATATCGTCATTGGCTGCATCAACAGAAGCGCCGTAAACATCCACCCTTGGGGTCAGTATATCCTGCGCCTTTAAGTCGTTAAAGTCAATAACGGTGTTTATAAGCTGGCGGTCATCCTCGTTTATTGCGCCGTCTTGGCTGGCTTCCTCAACAATGGTTAAAAGCTCTTCTTCTGTCATTGATTTATCATCAGACGGTTTAAACATAAGGGAGAGCAGTTTTTTCCATTGAGTGAATAAAACGTTAAGCGGAGCAAGTATAATCGTCAAAACATACATAAACGGCGCAGAAAACATCGCAAATGACTCAGGCGATTCCTTCGCAAGGCTTTTTGGCGATATTTCGCTGAATATAAGCACAACAACAGTTATAACCGCTGTGGACAACGTTGCGCCTATATTGCCAAAATGCTTAACAAACAATACTGTGGCAATAGAAGCGGCGGAAAGGTTCACTATATTATTGCCGACGAGGATACTTGATAAAAGCTTATCATAATCATCAGAAAGCTTCAAAACCAAGCCTGCTTTTTTAGAACCTTTCTCCGCCAAATGTTTTATACGAATCTTATTAAAAGCTGAAAATGCTGTTTCAGTTGCTGAAAAATAAGCGGACATCAAAATTAAAAACACAAGAGTGAATATAGTGACTAAGCTGTCCTCATCCATTAAAATATTTCACTCTCCCATCCGCACAAAAATAGCTTCGCCGGATTTATCATCCCCAACCATCCCCACGCTTATTCCATTAACTGTATGCATAACTTATTCCGGCATAGTGGCTGTGAATGTAAAGCTGAATTTCGAGAACAACGGAGCAAACTTAACACCACTTATTACAATGCCGCTTCCGGCTTCGACTGAGGCATAATCAACAGCTGTTATAATAGACATGCCGTCCTCACTAATTTGGCAAGGAACAACGCCGATGCCTTCTACAGTTACTCGGAAGCTGGCTGCTTTTGTTATTGCTTGATTGAATTTTAGTGCAAGCTTTCCATTTGATTCATATGGTGTTACGTTCCAGATATCAGCAGATGGAAGCACTGTTATCGGAGCCAAGACCTGGAATTCTCCATCAGAAATAACGGACACATCGTAGGTGCCTGCCGCCGGTGCTTTATCAAGATGAATAACTGCTTTTCCGTCTGGTTGGATAGGTGTTAAAGCGAATTGTTCACTATCTTTGCCAACAAATACGCTAGCGTTATTAAAACCGCTGTTGTTAGCCTTAAGAGTTACAGGAATATTGGCTGCATAGCCTTCAACAATAGCTGAAACGCCTACAGATGATTCCGCTGTAGTTGCGGTAAAGTTATTAACATAGTTTGTAGTTCCGTCTTTAACGATAAGATTATAATATTTTACAAATGTGAGCTTGAGGGGCTGGGTGTAAACAGCATTTGGATCAAGGCCAAGGATAACCTTTCCTGCGGCAAGATCGAAATCGACTGATTTAACAGCAACAGCCTTATTGTTTTTATCAGTCATCTTAAAGTTTTGAGCTGTAGGAGCGCTCTTGTATGTTTGAATTGGGAAACCGAAATTAACAACCATATTGCCATCGTTTAAACGAACTGTAGGGGAAACGCTGGTAAGAGCTGCCATGGCGCTAAAGTTAATGTCTTCCCAATCCCGTGTTTCTGGTTCGTATACATTAAGAAGGAATTGCTCCAGCAATAAAGTAAACGAACTTAAATGCTTCATAACTCTGCCGGGATAGTTTGTATTCATCCAATCAACGTTATCCCTGTTGGTATGCATAATTTCGCCGAAATTAACCGTTTGGTTAGAACCATCATATGCAGG
>CAYVCG010000084.1:3758-7320 GCA_964449985.1 uncultured Defluviitaleaceae bacterium | reverse complement strand
TACTTATGTGTCATTCGGCTTGGCCTTGACATATAGTTATAATATTATAACAGAAATTCAAAGACGTTGATTATACTTCTTTAAAGCACTTTGGGGGCGAATATATGAAAAAGAAAATTATACCGTTAACAAACGTACCTATAGGGAAGGTTGCTGTCGTGAGAGACCTCCTTTTAACAGGCAGCATAAGAAGGCGCTTGCAGGACATCGGAGTAATTAACGGCACAGCGATAGAATGCTTGCAAAAAAGCCCGGCAGGGGATCCGATAGCATATCTAATTCGGGGAGCCGTTATAGCCATAAGATCGGAGGAATCCTCAAAAATACTCGTGGAATTGGATAGCAGTAATAAATAGGAGTGGTAAGAATATGGGGATAGCGTCTGAATTAATAGATATGAAGGCTGTTCAAACCGATCTTGGTCTTTTAATCGAAAAAAAAAGCGATACTTATAAGGTCATAGCGCTTGCCGGTAATCCTAATGTAGGAAAAAGCACGGTGTTTAACAAAATCACCGGGCTAAACCAGCACACGGGTAATTGGCCAGGCAAAACCGTTTCCAACGCTCAAGGCAACTATACATTTAAAGGTAAAAACAATATACTCGTGGATATCCCAGGAACTTATTCACTTATGGCGCATTCGTATGAAGAGGAGGTCGCCAGAGATTTTATTTGTTTTGGAAATACAGACGGGGTTGTTGTTGTTTGTGATGCTACATGTTTGGAAAGAAATCTAAATTTGGTTTTGCAGACAATAGAAATAACTGAAAATGTAATTGTCTGCGTAAACCTAATGGACGAGGCCAAAAAGAAACATATTTCTATTGATTTCAAAGCTTTGGAAAAACGATTAGGTGTTCCTATTGTTGCAACAAATGCAACAAGGGGAGATGGTGTTGACAGTCTTATGAATACCATCAACAGCATTAGACCCGTTTTAAAAAGCGATAACCCCCCATTGATAAAATACCCTGATGAAATTGAAAAAGCCGTGTCAATACTAGAGCCGGCAATTATTAAACGTCTCGGAGAAAGTGTTAATCCACGATGGATTTCATTAAGGCTATTGGAAGGCGATGAATCACTTTTAAGCTCTTTAAACAGCTATTGCCGGTTTGATGTTTTAGAAGATAGCTATATCTTAGCTAAATTTGAAGAGGCTAGAACATATATGAACGAATGTGGGCTAAACGGAGAACATATAAAAGATATGATTGTTTCGTGCATCGTTCAAAAAGCAGAGGAAATATGTCAGCAATGTGTTTCCTACAACAAATCAGACTACAATGCAAGGGACAGGAGAATAGACAGAATTCTGACGAGCAAATGGACCGGAACTCCTGTTATGCTTGCGCTTTTGGCTTTTATATTTTGGTTGACTATAAGCGGAGCAAATTATCCTTCTGAGGTAATTTCAAGCGGACTTTTTTGGCTTGAACAGAAGTTGATTGAGCTTTTTAATTTTATGAATATGCCGGAGTTTGTCACAGGGGCTTTGGTGCTTGGAGTTTATCGTGTTGCAGCTTGGGTATTTTCTGTCATGCTTCCTCCTATGGCGATATTTTTTCCGTTATTTACGCTTTTAGAGGATTTGGGCTATCTGCCTAGAGTTGCCTTTAATCTCGACAACAGATTTAAGAAATGCAACGCCTGCGGCAAGCAGGCGCTGACAATGTGGATGGTGCAATCTATGCTGCATTTTATCTTCATAGATTATGTGAAAAGTTATAAAATAACTTGATGTTTTGGAGCTTTTTCCCTTTTACATATTCACCTTGACCAATCTCTATCCGGCGTATAAAAGCATTAACAAGTCCGGGAGTTAATGTTTCAAACATTAATTGGGTCTCAAGCAAATCTAAAAAATTACTAAGTGATTCAAAGGCAGGCCGGGATGCTTTTATATTGAGCATTTCTATTTTTGTAGTTAAGTCCTTCTGTTCTGTTTCATATGTATTAAGCAAGCGCCTAAATCTTTCATCATTGATTTTGCCGCTAAAATTATCTTCATAGAGTCTTTGAATTATTTTATCAAGCTCTCTGTTTCTTGCTTCAAAGACTTCAATCGTTTTTTTGTTTTGGAATTCTACAAGGCTGTTTTGGCGTTCTTGCCACAACACTCCTGCTATGTTTTGTTTTTCCTCTTGAGATAAGCTCATCATACGCCGGATTTCGGTTTGCACAACGCTGTAAAGCGTTTCATAGTCTATAAAATGGTTTGTGCACTCCTTTTTTCCATAAAGCTTGTAACCGCCGCATACTAGGTTTGCGGCAGAGTCCATTTTTCTTGTTCCTGTTGTTGACATGTTTCTTCCGCAATCCATACATTTTGCTATACCGGAGAAAATGTTTTTAAACTGATTTTTTGGGCTGTTTTTTCGTGAGAGACAGCGATTGTGCACGTTATTGAAGATTTCTTCAGATACAAGCGGTTCATGCGTGTTTTTGACAATATACCAATCATTCTTAGAGTTGGAAAGAGTGACATTACTTTTAAAGGATACCTTTGTGGTCTTGCCTTGCGCCATATGCCCGATATAAACCGTATTTCTAAGCATCTTGCATATTATTGATGACGTCCATTCCTTTCGCTTGCTATAGTTATCTTGGTTTAGGTGAGAGTATGTTTTGCATCGGTATACGGCTGGCGTCATTATGCCTCGGTCATTAAATAGCCTTGCTATTTCAGACGGTTTGTATCCGTTTTCGGCCATACGGAACATTTCCTGAACGACCGTCGCTACTTCATGATTAATAACAAGATGATTTTTATTGTTGGGGTCTTTTAAATAGCCATATGGTGCAAAATTTCCGATAAAACTGCCTTCCTTCATCTTTGCAGCAAAAGCCGAACGTATTTTCTTGCTTGTATCCCTCGCATACATTTCGTTGATAACATGTTTAAAAGGAGCTATATCGTTATACTGATTGTTAGAATCGTATCCGTCATTAATCGCTATATATCTGATGCCGTGCTCGGGGAAATACATTTCGGTATATTGGCCTGCTGTTATATAATCTCTGCCCAAACGGCTCAAATCCTTGGTTATAACCATATTTACATATCCGCTTTCGATATCTTTTAGCATTCTCTGAAAAGCAGGTCGATCGAAGCTTGTTCCGCTATAACCGTCATCTATATATTCATCATATATAACAAATGAATTATCAGTGGCAAAACAGCGGAGCATTTTGCGTTGGTTACTTATGCTGGAGCTTTCTAAAGAGCCCTCGTCATCTTTGGAAAGCCTCATATATAAGGCTGCTCTATAGATTTTCGTTTCAGCTTTCAAGGGCAAAAAAACCTCCTTCCCGCTATATTTATCTTTGTTTCAGCAGGTATTCAAACAATATATCTTTAAGTGTTTTATCTTTGGAAAAGAAGCTTTCAATTATTATTTTGCCACTTTTAGTTTCATAAGAATTGTTAACACTACTAACTCCAGAATTATACACATCAGAATCCATAATATAGATCACCTCATTTTAATCTATATTCTGTCTGTTTTTGTCCTATTCAGATTGAAAGACATACAAAAAAAGCCCTTAGGGCTGATTTT
>CAYVCG010000084.1:0-3658 GCA_964449985.1 uncultured Defluviitaleaceae bacterium | reverse complement strand
TTTTTGTCCTATTCAGATTGAAAGACATACAAAAAAAGCCCTTAGGGCTGATTTTGATTCTATGTTATTATTTTCTCTTGCTAAACTTCTCTTTTGAAAATTCATATGCTTCTTGAATCAGGGGTTTCATTTGTTCAAACGTTTGCGGGGAAGGATTTAATACGCTAATCCATCCCATCCAGGCATAAACAGGATGCGGAAGAATGGTATCTAACGCTGTGAAATCATAATTCATTTCAACAACTCCGCCGGCGCTTGGGCGTGAAGGGATTTTGCCAAACATCTTCTGAAAAGTAGGCTTTCTCAATCCGATATTCACTCGAAAAATGCCGTCTCTATTGAGGTTTGATGCTTTATCGTTGTCCCCGTCTTTTTCTTTAACAGTCACAACATAAACACCTCTTTTTAAAACATATCCGGGATTATAAAATATCCCTTTCTCGCCCCAGCTTTCCACCAAAACTGTACCAGCTAGGTTATCCGTACAATACTTTAAGATATTATTTACTTCCATATCCAATCTCCAATTTGATTTTATTAAATATTACTTAAATGCAGTTATTCACGAACACATTGATGATTCCTCACAGAACGGATACTTTGTCAATTTCTTCTTTGCTTATTGAACAAAAGATATCTACCAACACAGGATCCAAATGTGTGCCAGAACTTTCTTTTATTATTGACATTGCTTTTTCGAAAGGGAATTTTTTTCTATATATTCTGTCGGTATATAGTGCGGAAAACATGTCCGCCAAAGCTATAATCTTTGCTTCAATAGGGAGAGCCATTTCTGGTATTTTATAATATCCGTTGCCATCAACTCTTTCATGGTGATATAAAATCCAATCTGAAATATCTCTATAGCAAGTGTTTTCAAGGATTGCTTTACCATTTTTAGGATGCTGCATAATGATTTCCATTTCTTCCGGAGACAATTTCCCTGGTTTATTCAGGATTTCATCAGGGATACCAATTTTTCCTATATCATGCAATATCGCAGCATCAGATAACTTTGCAAGATTTATATTGCGGCGGAGGTTATGGGGCATGTGCTCACAGATGAGCATAGAAAGGTTACGAACATGCTCAGAATGACCTTTAGTATATATGTCTTTCGCTTCCATAGCGCTGACCATAGATTGTAGGGTTTCTATTGTCTTATTCGTGATTGTTTCTGCCATTACCTTCTGCACGCGTACCATGCATAATACAAAAATAGCGCCAAAGAAAAAAATCATCGCGATTACAACATAATATGGCTCATAATGATTAGTAACAAACATACCTGCCACAGAGACATATCCCACGAGGAAAAATATCATCATTATAAAAGATGCGCCGTATACCCATTGATTAAAAACATTTTTATCATAATTTTGTTCCCGCATATACGTTAAAGTCTTGTAGTATGTACATAGACTGTAAGCCATTATTAAAATTCCCATGCAAATCATTGCTAAGCAAAGATAGAGCATTTTTCATTCCCTTTCTACTGGTTTAGTAATATTTCAGAGATTCATTATACATGAAGTTTTTCGATTAAGCAAGGCAATGCTGGCATTAATTAATCCAAAACTCATTTTAACATACCGTCATTATACCCAAATCATTTGAAATTATTTTGATTAATACTTCATTAGGAAGAGCAATGCAAATAAAAAACCAGCGGAATCTCACCACCAATAAAAACCGAGTACTTTTCTGCATAGGCAGAGAAATGCTCGGTTTTTAAAGTAGCTTATCTTGCAATTAAATATTTTGGATCAATATAGCTTTTCGTAAAAATAAATTAAATTAACAGCTTCCCTTTACATAAAAATGTATAGCTAATTATTATTTGTAGTCCACCTTAAACGAAAAGCTGTATCCGGGGAATAGCTCCGCGTATTTGATACCAGATATGACAATGGTGTCACCCGCTTTAAGATCATCATACGCGAAATCAACTTTAAGTTTTGGTGTGCCTTCTACTATTGTAGCGCTTATCTTCTTATTTCCAATAGTGACGTTTATAGTTCCCGTCTTGGAAGAAATTACGCTGCCAAAGAGTATTTCAAGTTTGCCATCATCGCCCTTTTGAACTTTTGGACTCCAGAGCAAGTCAGGATCGTTCTTTACAATATTTATCTTGCATGTGCCATAGACTCCATCACCCACGACAACCAAATCATATGTGCCTGCCGCAGGAGCCTTTTTGATGTTCATAAGGCCTTTGCCGTTTGTAAGAGAAGTCTCATAGAGCAATTCGCTGCCAACTTTGAGATATGCCTTCAAAGCTTTGCCATAATCAGCTTCAACTGATATGTTCAGGTTTGCTGCTAAGGATTCTACAATAGTCGGGGTTGTGACGGAAACTTTAAGCTGTGCTCTCGTGTCGTAAATGCCAAAAGATATTTGTTGCCAATACCAAGTAGTGGTAGTGTCGGAAGCCATCGCATTTACTTTATGGCATGTAACACGTACATAGCGAGCCGTAATTGCTTCATCAAGTTGAATTACGTAAGGCTTCAAATAAGGCACATCAGCCTCATTCACAATAAAGCGTCCATTAGCACCTGTTCCTCCTGGAACGGTTACCCATTCAAGTGCATCCAACTGCGCCGCTGTAGTAGCGTTTATGTTAGAAGTTGAATATTCAATGGTGAATTCAGTTGCGAAGTAGCAAGACCCACCGTTAGACGCAAAGACGTCCATTCTTGGATAAAGGTGAAAACGGTCAAATGTTTTCTGTGAGCCCAAATTGATCGAGAACCAATGTCTGCCAGTAGGTGTCGCACTGCCAAGGCTAGTAGAGGACCAGCCCAAGCTGCTGGCAGTAGGGTTATTAGGCACGATGTTTCCGTCAATCAAGTTGGCACTCTTCCAAGTGCTGCTGTTAGCCTGACCGCTTGTCACGACAGAAGCGCCGGCACTTGCGTAGCTAATACTTTCATAACCATTCCATTTGAAGTTTGCTGTCAGCGTCATTTCTTTATCAGCTATAAATGTAAGCGGGTTGTCGGATGAATCAAGACCTCCCGACCAGTTGGAGAAACTGAAATCAACATCGTTTGCTGCAGCCACTTTGACAGTAACTTCAGCACCGGCCTTTATACGCTTGGTGGTTGTTGAAGACAATTTAGTGGGAGCATCTCCATTGATAGAGATTGTAACATCCTGAGCAGCTGCAAAGCTGTTTAATGGGATACCGTCTCTGCCAAACGTTATATCATAAAAATCTGCTTTAAATGTTATAGTAAGTTCCATATCCTCTTTGAGTTCAAATGTAATCTTTGGTTCATTAGATTCGATACCTCCAGACCAGCTTACAAACGCGTATTCATTGGAATTGTTAGTGAATACTTCAAGTGTATGCTCTTGGTTAGCGATAAGCTTAAGCGGTTTTGTTGGAATCGCTATTGGAGCCGCGCCGTCAATACTAATCGTAACACCTGCTGCTGGGAGAATGTTGGTAAGAGTGATGTAGTTATATTCGTTATAGTCTACAAATGCAAGGAAGGAATAAGTTCCAGCCGCTTTTGCTTTATAAACCCAATAAGTACCGTTATATTTTTCTTCAATGCGGTCGAATGTTGCGTTACCAGCTTTAACGACGACTTCTTGTTTTCCTTCCACAGGCACCCAGAATTCGGCGTCTTTGCCTGGAGATGTTACA
>CAYVCG010000083.1:0-7330 GCA_964449985.1 uncultured Defluviitaleaceae bacterium | reverse complement strand
TTTCCATCCACAATAACCAGCACAGCAGAAGGAGAGATTTTTCCACCCATGCCACCGCCGCTTTGCGCGCTTTTACCTTTTTCTTTTTCGCCTTCTCCTCCTCCGGCCCCAACACCAAATGTAACATCAACTAAGGGAACGATTATAACCCCTCCCATGTGTATAGCTTCGCCAACAACGGTTTTAGTCGTTATAAAGCTCTCCATCTTGGAAAACAGCGTATCAAGACTAGAATTTAATTTATCGCTCATCGTGTACATCCTTTCTTTTTAAATCGTTTATTAACTTCCAAATAGGCTTTTTAAATATATATTTTAATATTAAATATAAAATTGGTAATAATACTACCCTTCCCTTTGCATAAGCATAAATGTTTATAGTCTTTCTCTCGAAATTACCAACAACGTCCGCTTTTAGCATTAACAATGATTTTAATATATATACACCGCCTAAAAAATATCCCGTGATGGCGGGATCATCAAAGCCCACTTCAGCACGCAGATTAAATCTTTTGGGTTTTAAGTGTGGATATAATCGGCGAATAAGCAAGATTGTAGAATCAAATATTTCCTTTTTGCTGGGATAATGTATTATACGCTTAATAATATCCTTAAATATATTTTTAGTATCATCCAGCTTTTCCTTAATACCGGAGCCTTCCGGTTCCATGCCTTTTTCTTTATAATTGATTTTGGTATCTTTATTTTCGGCTTCTTTATCTTGGGCTTCTTTATCCTCTGCTTCTTTATTTTCGATTTCTTTATCTTCGGTTTCTTTATCCTCAGCTTTTTTATCTTCCGTTTCTTTATCTTCATTGGGGTTATTATCACGGGGATCAGCGCTATCTGTTTGTGTTGGTTCCAAATCCTGCTTTTTATCTCCGATTAGCTTAAACCATAATACGCTTAAAGACAGGCCGGAGTTTTCCGGATTTATTATATATCTAAACCTTATAATACGAAAAATCCACGAGCCCTTGGCATAAACCGAAAGTGTGTCCTGCTTGTCCACCTTTATTTCATAATTAATGGGATAGAAAAAAATAAGCATACATATCAAAACAAGAAGCGACAAAACGGCAAGCAGTGCAATAAGTATTATTTTTAGTATTAAAAATATAATGCCCATCTAAATCTCCTTCCCATTGTCTTTAAAATCATTATATACAATTATTGCCATAATTTCAAATAATTAAGCAAACTTTGCTAAGTAAAATATATTAATGATAAATAAGCAAAAACCCGCCCTTAATTTAAAAGGGCAGGTCATGGATTAATTTTATACTAAACGAGCATTTTAATTAATTCTTCTTTATCTCCGGCTAGCATATCAATCATAGGAAGTTCGATCATTGTGTATGCGCCTGGGTTTTGCTTCATAGCAGCTCTTGCGCAGGAAACAAGTATTTGTGCAGTGAGAGCAGGATTGTTTATCTTCATGTTAAATTCAAACAACTGGTTATCAGTCTTGCCGGAAACACCTTTTCTTGTCATATTAACGCCATGACCGCGGTCGATAAGAGCGCCTACGTCATCTACTTTTATAACATGAGTTTCGTCATGGCTGAAATACGGGTCCGCCTTAATATCACTTTCGACTTTATTAAAATCAGCTCCGTTTTCCAGTTGAACATAAACCATACGTCTATGAACGCCGCATCCGATAGGAATAGTCATAGACAAAGCTGCTTCTACGCCATTGATTGCTTTAGCGGCGACAGTGTGCCCCATGCTCATGCCTGGGCCAAAGTTTGTGTATGTAAGGCCTTTTGGAGCGCAAATTTCAAGCAAAGCGCGAACGATTGAGTCTGTCCCCGGATCCCAACCTGCGGATACTATGCAAACCTTGCCGGTTTGTTTTGCTGCCTTGTCAAGCTCACTTCTTGTTTCGCAGATAGAGGTGTGTATGTCGAAGCAATCCACAGTATTTATGCCCATAGCCAAATATGTTTTCGCTATGCTTTCAACGCTTCTGGAAGGAACGCATAATATAGCAACGTCTGGCTTTTCAAGAGCGTTTATGTCAGTAGCAAACGGAATAGATCCCAATTCTTCCGGCTTTTTGTCGAACTGTTCGATAACACCCACCAGCTCCATATCAGGGGCGCTTAAAACCGAATCAACCGTGAACTTTCCTATGTTTCCATAACCTATGATTGCAACTTTTGTTTTTCCCATTAAAATACCTCCCTATATTAAAAACTTTATTAATTTTATTTTCTTAAATATATTTTGTCAACTTAAATTTTTGCTTTTCCTATAAGAATTTTAAAATTGGCCGTTATTTTATTGATACAGGCTTCATCAAAAATTTCGGATTCATACTTCCCTGATGATAAAGGCGACATAAGCGCTAGGTTTTTCAAGTAATCAATATCAACAGAAACATCGTATTTTAAATCAAATACTTCTGATTCTGGATAGTGATTCATAAAATATTCGGCTGTTTTATCATTGGAATAGCTTTCTTTTTCGGTTCCCTTATAAAATACGGCGCGTAGCTCACCCAAATAATCCTCGCCGGGTAAAACTTTGATAACTATGCCGCTCTGATTCATAATCCTGTCAAACTCGGCATAGTTTGCTGGAGAAAGCATATTTATCAAAACATCTGCGCTATTATCCGAAAAGGGCATACTTGCCAAGTCCCCCACAACCCACAAAATGTTTTTTGCTTCGCCTGCAGCTGCTATATTTATTGCCTGCTTTAAAATATCTATTCCAACGCCCAATGTAGATTCTAATTTATCGTGATCCAAAATACTGCGCAGCGCAGAACCCTCGCCACAACCCACATCCATTATAACAGCAGGATTATCGCAAAGCTGCAAAATCACTTTTTTTATCTCATCTGTCAACGGTTTGAAAAAACCTTTTGCAAAAACATAACGCCGGCTTTCAAACAATGCTTTGCCGTAATGGGCAGAATCTGTTTTTGTGCCTGTCATAAAATTTAAATAACCCTTGGATGAGATGTCATAACAATGCTTACTTGCGCAAACGACAGCATTTTGGCGAAAAGAAAACCCATTGCCGCAAATCGGGCATTTCAATACACCGATATTATTTTCTATAATGGATTTATAAAAATCAATCTTCTTCACAATTACTCCTTAGATAGCACTTGTTTCAGCTTCAAAATCCCATCTTCTATACGCTTTATGCTTTCATCCTTGCCAAAAAGCTCCGCAAGCTCGGAAGCTCCGCAAGGTGTTGCTTGCTTGCCGGAAAGGGCTGTTCTAACCGGCCAAAGTATCTGTCCGTTTTTTACGCCCATAGCTTTCGCAAGCTCCTGCATTTGGTTATACAGGCTATCATTAGACCAATCGTCAAGCTGGTTAAGCATAGGAACAACGGCTTCAAGACTATTAAGCGAAACAGTTTCGTCTGTTTTCATTTTTTTGTTTATATATAAGTCTGTTGAGTATTCCGGCAGATTATCAATAAAATCAATCATTGTCGGGATTTCATTGATAAACTGAATGCGCGACTGACACATGATAGCAATAGCTTTATGATCGACACCCGGCCTTGTAACACTTTTTTCTACAGTCTCCCCTGCAAGCGCATAAAATTTCTCAAAATCCATTTTCTTTATATATTCGCCATTCATCCATGTTAACTTCTGCTTATCAAAAACAGATGGAGATTTGCTAAGGCCGGATATGAAGAAGGCTTTGGTTAGTTCATCCAACGTAAAAAACTCATTATTATCCGCAGGGCTCCAACCCAAAAGAGCGATATAGTTTATAATGGCTTCCGGCAAAAATCCCATCTCTATTAAATCTTCAAACGAAGCATCGCCTTTTCTTTTGGAAAGCTTTTCGCCGTTTTCGTTAAGAACCAGCGGTAAATGTATATACTTCGGGATTTCCCAGCCGAATGCATTGTATAAAAGATTATATTTTGGTGTGCTGGAAAGGTATTCGCATCCACGAACAACGTGGGTTATTTGCATCAAATGGTCGTCAATAACATTTGCGAAGTTATATGTGGGCAAACCGTCTGATTTTACAAGAATCTGATCATCCAGTTCGCTATTATTTACAGTAATCGTTCCATAAACCTCGTCAGTAAACGATGTTTCTCCTTCTGGGATAACCTGACGAATAACATATGGGAGACTATCATTCAAGTTCTTCTGGATTTCTTGTTTTGATAAGGATAAACAATGCCTGTCATACTTTGCTATGTCCTTTGAATCCTCGGATTTCAGCGTCTCCAGCCTTTCCTTTGTACAGAAACAATAATACGCCTTGCCTTTTTCTATTAATTCCAAAGCGTATTGCAAATAAATACCCTTACGTTCACTTTGGATATATGGGCCAAAATCACCACCGATATCAGGTCCTTCATCGTGGCATATGCCCGCAAGCTTTAATGTGTTGTAAATAACGTCTACAGAGCCTTCCACAAGCCTAGACTGATCCGTATCCTCTATTCTTAAAATGAACTTTCCGTCTTTATCAGATTTTGCAATTAAATACTCATAAACGGCCGTCCTTAAATTTCCTATATGCATATAACCCGTTGGGCTAGGCGCAAAACGCGTTCTTATCATAAATATCCTCCTATTTGGTTAAACATTTTCAGCCATATAATAAATAAGCTCTTCTGTCTCTTCCCATCCCAAACATCCATCTGTTATTGATTTGCCATAGATTCTGTTGTCTGTAATGCTTTGGTTTCCGGAAAGAATATAGCTTTCTATCAAAAATCCTTTAACAAGGGCTCTTACTCGCGAATCATATTTCCTGCTATATAGCACCTCTTTTGCTATTCTTGGCTGCTCGTAATAACACTTTCTAGAGTTGGCATGATTGGTGTCTACAACTATCATTGGGTTTTTTAGTCCTCTTTTTTCATACATTTCCGCAGCAAATATCAAATCCTCATAATGATAGTTTGGTATGCTTTCGCCATGCTTGTTTATAGAGCCGCGCATAATGGCATGAGCTAAAGGATTTCCGCTTGTTTTAACCTCATAGCCCTGATATATGAAATCATGGCTGGCTTGTGCAGCATAAATAGCGTTAAACAAAACAGTTAAATCACCGCTTGTTGGGTTTTTCATACCCACGGGAAGACTAATCCCGCTGGATGTTAATCGATGCTGTTGATTTTCTACGCTCCTAGCCCCTATCGCTATGTAGCTCAACATATCCTCACAATAAATCAGATTGTCAGGATAGAGCATTTCGTCCGCAGCGGACAGCCCTGACTCTGATATAGCACGAACATGCATCCTGCGTATGGAAATTATGCCGTCCAACATGTTTGGTTCTTCCTCAGGTATTGGTTGGTGAAGCATTCCTTTATAGCCTTCGCCTGTGGTTCTAGGTTTGTTTGTATAAATCCTTGGAACGATAACAAGCTTGTCTGCAACCTTGTCCTGCACTTTTGCAAGCCTAGAAACATAGTCACAAACTGCTTCCTCCTCGTCTGCTGAACAAGGGCCTACGATAAGCAAAAACTTATCGCTTGTCCCATCAACTATTTTCTTTATCTCTTCATCCCGCACAGCCTTTACTTTTTTTAAATCGTCCGAAAGCGGCACATAGCTTATGATTTCCTCTGGGGATGGAAGCCTTCTTATATTTTCAAAGCTCAATTTAACACTTCCTCTTTCTTATATTTATACCATACAGCAAAACAGCCTTGCCAGCGAGGGATTGCTATGCTTGGTAGCCTTTTTTATCAGTTTCATCCGAAAACTCAGAAAGCTCTCCCTTGCTATTATATGTCAGCCCAGCGAACACCTTTGAAACGTTTTCCATCACAGGTGCTTTATCTGCTTCAGTATCCTTAATTTTTTCAAAACTATCCAGAAGTTTAGTTAAAATGGAAATGGCTTCGTCTATATTTTTTTCATCTTTTCTATTGGTCCCTTTAATCAAAAGCTTATTTACATATAAATAAATCTGCATAAGCTGCCCTGATATTTCATAATCAAAGTTTAGAGAAGCGATAAGTTCCTTTAGAAAATTATGCGCTCCTTCCATGTTCTTTTTAAAGGCCGGCTCGTCTGTTTCAGCAGATGATAGACATTGCTTCGCACAGTTTAGATAATCCAATATAATCTCAAAGTTTATTATAACAAGCTGCATAGGCGAAGCATTTACTATTCTTTTTTTATAATCATCAATGTTAATATTCATATAACCCCTCCAAACAAATCGGGAAACTAACGTATAAATATTACAATACCCCAGTTTAAGGAAAATATCAACTGACGAATCGCATATTTTATATTTTTTTGCATATTGCCAAAGTTTTGCTAAATCTACTTGACTAATTATGCTTTTTTAAATATAATGTTTAATGTCTTATTCGCCTGTAGCTCAGTGGATAGAGCAGAGGTTTCCTAAACCTTTGGTCGGAGGTTCGACTCCTCTCAGGCGAGGTGAAAAAAGCCCAGAATATATACAAAAACCTCACAAATTAAACGTTTGTGGGGTTTTTTGTTGTTTGCAATTCTATGAAACTAAAGACACTTCCGTATTACTTGTTATTAAGCAAAAATTAGACAAATATGAACACATGTCCCCTAACATTCATATATTAATTGTAACAGTTATTTACTGCAATACCGCACATTGCAGCCTTAGATACTACTGAAAAATTAAAATTGGAGTGATTTTATGAGTGAGTTAATTTTTAACTCAGTTCTTCCTCTGCAACAGGAAGGACCAACTGGCCCGACGGGGCCAACCGGACCAACCGGGCCAACTGGTGCCACGGGGGCAAGAGGCGCAACAGGCACAACCGGCGCAATCGGTGCAACAGGATCGACAGGCCTTCAAGGAGACACAGGTGCAACTGGCGTAACCGGGAATACGGGCGCAACGGGAGCAACAGGTACGACGGGAACTGCGGGCACGAGAGGAAGCACTGGCGCAACAGGATCAACAGGATCAGCGGGCGCTTTAGGAGCAACAGGAGCAACAGGAGCTACTGGGGCTACTGGCCCAACCGGAACAACAGGAACAACTGGCGCAACTGGATCGACTGGCGCAACTGGTACAACAGGAGTGACGGGCACTACGGGAGCAAGAGGAAGCACTGGCGCAACAGGCGTAGCCGGCACAACGGGCGCAACTGGCACAACTGCAACATTAGAAAATGCTTTATTTATAGTAAGTTCAGCCACAATACCAAGCGGAAGCGCCATCAACTATACGCCTTCGTTTATACACGGTACCGATATTTCTCAACCAACGTCAACATCCATAGCGCTTGCAGCTGGACATGTTTATAATGTTTCTTACCTTCTTTTGGCGACATCTGCAATTACTTCGTTTATACAGGTTACACCTAACGTTAATGGCACA
>CAYVCG010000082.1:0-7648 GCA_964449985.1 uncultured Defluviitaleaceae bacterium | reverse complement strand
TAAGCTTTTTTGAACCTCCGGCCTAGCCGGAGGTTTTCTTTATACAAATAAAAAACAAGCCTGATTGGCTTGTTAGATTTATCTCAGTTCTACCGTAAATTTTCCATCTTTAAGTATTAGAACAAATTTGTCATTTGAGAATTCAAGCATAAGAGTTTCCAAAATTATATTCATTCCAATCCCGGAGGCGTTGCAAACCTCTTTAAATTTATTTGATATTTCTTCATCAATAGTTGTTGCAAAAGTTTTCCTTGCTATAAAAATCGCCTCCTTTACTTCATGCTAATATAATTTTAACCAGTTGTCAAGTAGCTGTTTATTATTCAATAACGGCAGAATTTTTAGTTGATATTGAATCTATTTCAACCCGTAATAAAAACTACGATTATGATGATATAGCTTTCCTTTTTAGTGTTTTCGAGAGCTTTGAGAATGATAAGTTTAAGTGTTATTATTCATGGCCTGATTCTCCAAAAGACCCGATAAAGGAAAATATTGCAGTTGATTCTCGTTGGCATTACATAATGCACACTCCACAAATAAACAAATTGTGTAAAATAACGAAAATCAAATTATCACAAGCAATTCATCAAAAACCATTGACAGTAGCAACACAACATGATACAATGATTGAAATTTAATATTATTTATTAAACCGTTGACGCGGAGATAAAAATGTAATATGCACTTACAGAGAGTGGGGATAGCTGAGAACCCGCAGAACGCAATACATTAAATGGACCGCCGAGGGCATGGTCAAAGGGATTTTTTCCTGAGTATTCCATGACGTGAGGGCATACGTAAGTTGTCAGGAATATGTTAGTATTCTATTAAGGGTATGGATGTTTTTTATGCATCTGTAAATCAAGGTGGCACCGCGGATTTAATTATTCGTCCTTGGTAAAGTTTATGACTTTGCCAAGGATTTTTTATTGCCAAAAATTTGAGGAGGTATAGCATGAGTATAACATTAAACCAAGCAAGACAATTGGCCGAAAAGTATAAGACGATTCCTTTAAGCAAGGAGTTACGTTTGGATAAAACACCAATAGACGTACTACAGATTTTGCAAGGCCAGAGCAAGCATTGCTTTCTTCTGGAAAGCGTTGATGAGACTAAAAAACACGGAAGATATACATTTTTAGGTTTTGATCCAAAGCTGGAAATAACGTGTATGAACGGCGAGATGACTGTTCGCTCTGATAAGGTGGAGACATTTAAAACAAATGACCCGGGCGCTTATATCGCCAAGATAATGGAAGAATACAAAAGCCCAAAGCTTGATAATCTGCCGCCATTTACAGGTGGGCTTGTAGGATATTTCTCTTATGACTATATCAAATATAGCGAACAAACCCTTGTTCTGGATGCCAATGACGAGGAAGGCTTTAAAGATGTTGATTTGATGCTTTTCGATAGGATAATTGCGTTTGATAATATTGAAAAAAAGATTGTTTTAATAGCTAACATAAAAAACAATAATCTTGAAGATGAATATGAAAAGGGTATGGCTGAGCTGGAAAAAATAGCTGATTTAATTCAAAACGGAAAGCCTAAGCAAGCTGTTCCTGGAAAGCTTAAATCTGATTTTAGATCACTTTTTAATGAGCGGCAATACTGCGCTATGGTCGCCAGAGCCAGAAACTATATTATGGAGGGAGATATATTTCAGGTAGTTCTTTCCAATCGCTTGGATGCGGATTTTGAAGGCAGCTTGCTGGACACATACCGTAAGCTGCGGGAAATCAATCCGTCGCCATATATGTTTTACTTTTCCAGTGATGATATTGAGATAGCAGGTGCATCGCCGGAAACGTTGGTTAAGCTGGAAGATGGCAAGCTCCAAACATTCCCTCTTGCCGGAACACGGCCAAGGGGCAAGACACAAGATGAAGATATAGCGCTGGAAAAAGAGCTTCTGGCAGACCCCAAAGAACTGGCAGAGCACAACATGCTTGTGGATTTGGGGCGGAATGATTTGGGCAAAATATGCAAATTCGGGAGCGTCGAGGTGGAGAACTATTTATCAATACTAAGATTTTCTCATGTTATGCATATCGGTTCAACCGTTTGCGGAGAAATCCGGGATGATAAAACAGCTGTTGATGCCATAAACGCCGTACTTCCGGCGGGAACGCTTTCCGGTGCGCCAAAGATTCGGGCTTGCCAAATAATCAATGAGCTGGAAAACAATAAGCGAGGCATTTACGGCGGGGCAATCGGATATTTAGACTTTATGGGCAATATGGACACATGTATTGCAATAAGAATCGCTTATAAGAAAAACGGCAAGGTGTTCGTTCGTTCCGGCGCAGGAATAGTTGTGGATAGTATTCCGGAGGTTGAATACCAAGAATGTATTAATAAAGCGATGGCGGTTGTTAACGCTTTAAAATCTGTGGAAGGCGGTGTTTGCCAATGATTTTGCTTATAGATAACTATGATAGTTTTTCGTATAATTTGTATCAGCTTATCGGCGGATTAAATCCCGATATTAGAGTCATTAGAAATGACGAGCTGACTGTGGACGAAATAAGGGCTTTAAACCCATCCCATATAGTGCTTTCCCCAGGCCCCGGGCGGCCAAAAGATGCCGGTGTTTGCAAAGAGGTTGTTAAACAATTGGGGGGAGAGGTTCCTATTTTGGGCGTTTGTCTTGGGCATCAAGCGATTTATGAAACGTGCGGCGGGCTTGTATCTTATGCAAGAGAGCTTATGCATGGCAAATCATCCGCTATTACAATAAAAACAGATTGTCCTTTGTTTAAAGGGCTTCCTGATGTTATAGAAGTGGGCAGGTATCATTCGCTTATTGCGATAACAGAAACACTGCCTAGTGACCTTGAAGTTACGGCAACCGCTCCTAATGGAGAGATTATGGCCATAGCCCATAAACACCATAAAATATACGGGGTGCAGTTCCATCCGGAATCAATACTAACGCCTCAAGGCACTGTCATTTTAAAGAATTTTTTGGGGGATGATATGAATGATTAAGGACGCTATAGTAAAGCTTACAAAACGCGAAGATTTAACATATGAAATGGCAGAGCAGGTTATGGACGAAATAATGAGCGGAAAAACAAGTGAAGTTCAGCTTTGCGCTTATCTTGTTGCACTAAGCATGAAGGGCGAGACAATAAGCGAAATTACTGCATCAGCGGCAGGAATGAGAAAACATTGCGTTAAGTTGTTGCATGAACAAAATGTTCTGGAAATAGTAGGCACAGGCGGGGATCATTCCGACAGCTTTAATATTTCTACGACAGCGGCGATTATAGTGTCGGCAGCAGGAATACCAGTGGCAAAACATGGCAACAGAGCGGCTTCCAGCAAGTGCGGCGCTGCAGATGTTTTAGAAGCACTTGGCGTAAACATAAACATACCGCCGGAAAAAAGCGCAGAGCTATTAGAAAAAATAGGCATATGCTTCTTGTTTGCGCAAAACTATCATATTGCCATGAAATACGTCGCCCCAGTGCGTCGTGAGTTGGGCGTGCGCACTATATTTAATATTTTGGGCCCGCTTTCCAATCCTGCCGGAGCCAAAATGCAGTTACTAGGCGTATATGAGGAAGCCCTTGTCGAGCCAATCGCAAAGGTTTTGGCAAATCTGGGGGTTAAAAATGCAATGGTCGTATACGGTCAGGACGGGTTGGATGAAATCTCTCTAAGCGCACCAACTACTGTTTGCGAGGTTAAAAACGGCTGGGTTAAATCCTATGAAATAACGCCGGAGCAATTTGGCTTTAATAGATGTAAGAAAGAAGATTTACTTGGTGGTACATCGGATAAAAATGCCGAAATTATAAGAGATATTTTAGATGGGGGAAAAGGGCCAAAGAGGGATGCCGCTGTATTAAATTCCGCTGCTGCGCTTTATGTAGCAAAGGAAATATCGTTCGAAGCTGCTATAAAAGAGGTTGAGCAAATAATAGATAGCAGAGTAGCTAAACGACAATTGGAGCAGTTTGTAAAGCTTTCCAACGAGTTGGCGATTTAAAACGGAGGTGATTAAATGATTTTGGATAAGATAGCAGAACATACAAGGGTTAGGGTTGAAAACAGGAAAAAGATTGTAACTTATAATGATGTGCGGTCAAAAGCCGAGGGCATGGAAATAAACAACGATTTCCCTTTTGAAAAGGCGTTGAAGACGAAAGGCATATCCTTTATATGCGAGGTTAAAAAGGCATCCCCTTCTAAAGGCGTTATTGCGGAGGATTTTCCGTATATGCAAATAGCCAAGGATTATGAAGAGGCAGGAGCGGCAGCGATATCAGTTTTGACAGAGCCGGAGTTCTTTTTGGGCAGTGATGATTATTTGGAACAGATTTCAGCAATGGTTAGTATACCCACGCTTCGAAAAGACTTTGTTATAGACAGCTATCAGATCTATGAAGCAAAGCTTTTGGGCGCATCGGCTGTTTTGTTAATAAGTGAGCTTCTGGATGAAGCTGTTTTAAAGGAATTTATCGCGGTTGCAGATAGTGTCGGTCTTTCCACGTTGGTTGAAAGCCATAAGATTTCAACGCTGCAAAAGGCCGTTCGTTCCGGCGCAAGGGTTATTGGGGTAAATAACCGCAACTTGGACACCTTTGATGTGGACTTTAATACATCTATAAACTTGCGGACGTTTATTCCTGATGATAGAATTTTCGTTTCGGAAAGCGGGATAAAAACGCCGGAGCATATAAAAGCATTGAGTGAAACAGGGGTGGATGCGGTTTTAATCGGCGAAACACTTATGCGAAGCTCGGATAAACGAAAACAACTGGATTTGCTTAGAGGTGGTTTATGAAAATAAAGATTTGCGGTTTATCCCGGGCTTGTGATATAGATTTTGTAAACGAAGCCATGCCGGATTATATAGGTTTTGTGTTTGCAAAAAGCAAGCGCCAGGTGACAAAGGATAAAGCAGAGGAGTTAAAACGCCTACTAAATCGTGGGATTATAACCGTTGGTGTGTTTGTTAACGAAAAAATAGACTTTATAAAAAGGCTCTATGACGATAATATTATTGATATGATTCAACTTCATGGATTTGAAAGCGAGGAATATATAAAGGCTGTTAAAGACGAAACAGGCGCACAAATAATAAAAGCAATACGCGTTACGGAAAATGGTTTATGCGAGGGCTTTGATAATACAGTCGCTGATTATTTGCTGCTTGATAACGGAGCAGGCGGAACTGGGGAAGCTTTTGATTGGCAGCTTATTGACAAACGGATAAATAAACCGTTTTTCCTTGCAGGAGGGTTAAATATTAATAACGTTAATACCGCTATAAATATAGCCCGGCCCTTTGCCGTGGATATAAGCAGCGGCGTGGAAAGCAATGGATTTAAAGATAAAAACAAAATCTTGGAAATCGTTGGGAGGATAAGAAATGAATAAAGGAAGATATGGCGTTCATGGAGGACAATATATACCCGAAACGCTTATGAATGAACTGATAAATCTGGAGAAAAGCTATGAGTTTTACAAAAACGACAAAGATTTTAATGATGAATTAAACGGTCTTTTGAACAGCTATGCAGGCAGACCATCATTGCTTTATTACGCCGAAAAAATGACGAAAGATCTGGGTGGGGCAAAGATATACTTAAAACGTGAGGATTTAAACCATACAGGTTCACACAAGATTAACAACGTTTTGGGGCAGGCATTACTAGCCAAAAAAATGGGCAAAACCCGCATAATAGCAGAAACCGGCGCAGGGCAGCATGGCGTTGCTACGGCTACGGCGGCGGCGCTTTTGGGGCTGGAATGCGAGGTGTTTATGGGTAAGGAGGATACGGAAAGACAGGCGCTTAACGTATTCCGTATGGAATTGTTGGGTTCAAAGGTTCATGCCGTTACTACAGGCACGATGACGCTTAAAGACGCAGTTAACGAAACTATGCGTGAGTGGGCTTCAAGAGTTCATGATACGCATTATGTTTTGGGCTCTGTTATGGGGCCGCATCCGTTTCCTATGATAGTTCGGGATTTCCAAAGCGTAATAAGCCGCGAGGCAAGGGAACAAATATTGGCGGCTGAAGGAAAGCTGCCGGATGCTGTTGTTGCATGCGTTGGCGGCGGAAGCAATGCCATGGGCATGTTCTATAACTTTATCCCCGATAAGGATGTTCGGCTTATTGGCTGCGAAGCGGCGGGCCACGGAATTGATACCGATAAACACGCCGCAACAATAGCAAAAGGCAGCCTCGGGGTTTTCCATGGTATGAAATCATATTTCTGCCAGGATGAATACGGCCAGATTGCGCCGGTATATTCCATATCGGCTGGCCTTGATTATCCCGGCATAGGCCCGGAACACGCTTATCTCCATGATATCAATAGGGCGCAATACGTTCCTGTAACTGATAACGAAGCTGTCGAAGCCTTTGAATATTTATCACGTATGGAAGGAATTATACCGGCGATTGAAAGCGCTCATGCTGTTGCGCACGTGCGTAAGATTGCTCCGCAAATGGGTAAGGATCAGATTATTATAATTTGCCTATCCGGCCGCGGAGATAAAGACGTTTCGGCTATAGCCAAGTATAAGGGGGTAGATATAAATGAGTAGAATCAGCAAAGCGTTTGAAAACGGAAAGGCTTTTATCGGCTTTTTGACAGCGGGAGACCCGAATATGCAAAAGACCGAGGAATATATACTTGAGATGGAGCGCGCAGGGGCAGATCTTGTTGAAATCGGAATACCGTTTTCCGATCCTATTGCGGAAGGCCCTGTTATAGAAGCCGCAAACGTGCGGGCATTGGCCGCTGGCTCGACAACGGATAAGGTTTTTGAAATGGTTGCAAGTGTCCGGAAAAAAACAAATATACCCCTTATTTTTTTAACATATCTTAATCCTGTATTTATTTATGGCTACGAACGATTTTTTAATCGATGTAAGGATGTGGGTATAGACGGCATAATAATACCCGATATGCCATACGAGGAAAAAGACGAGCTTCTGGCATATGCAGATAACTGTGGTGTCGATGTTATATCCCTCATTGCGCCAACCTCTGAGCAACGTATTATTAGCATAGCTTCTGAAGCAAAAGGTTATATTTATGTTGTTTCGTCTATGGGGGTTACCGGTGTTCGAAGCGCGATAAAGACAGACTTATCCTCAATAATCGAAGCGATACGATCTGTAACCAAAACACCTATTGCCGTTGGCTTTGGAATCAGCACTCCAGAGCAAGCAAAAGAGATTTCAAAAACATCCGACGGAGTTATCGTTGGAAGCGCAATTGTTAAAATAATTGAGAAATATGGCGAAAACGCATCACAACATATTTTTGAATATGTGCGCCAGATGAAGAACTCTATTAGCTAAACACTGATTTTGCGGATATACCAAAGCGGCCTATTTTGGCCGCTTTAGGCTATCGACAATTAATTGAGCAATACCCACGCGCAATGCGCGCCCCTACAGAAATCCCGATTTTACGTCACTTGTAGGGGCGGCCATTGGCCGTCCGTTAGAAATTTCAGTATTTGTCGACATCGTGAAGCGGCCTATTTGGGCCGCTTTTAAAATACAAGCATTTACTTATACATATTGTTTTCCTAAAATATCGCCTATCATCTCCTGCTTTAAATCATACAGGCTTTGCGATAAATCCACAGGCAGGATGTGTGGGTTTA
>CAYVCG010000081.1:5122-7784 GCA_964449985.1 uncultured Defluviitaleaceae bacterium | reverse complement strand
GATAGGTATATGTTCTTTTTAATTGGCCTTAGAAACACGATTATTCTGTCGCTCCTTGCGATGCTTATCGGTATTATTATAGGAATAGTAATGTGCCTTTTTAAGCTGTCAAAGTTTAAGCCGCTTAACTGGATAGCATATGTTTATATAGACGTTATCAGAGGAACGCCATCTGTTACCCAGTTGTTAATAGTTTATTTCGTTATTTTTAACGGTTCTCCTCTTAATAAGCTAGTTATTGCAGCGATTGCCTTCGGTATAAACAGCGGTGCTTATGTTGCCGAAATTATGCGAGCCGGTATTTTGTCTATTGATCACGGGCAAACGGAGGCCGGGCGCTCTATCGGTCTTACTCATGCGCAAACGCTTAGATACATAGTTGTTCCACAGGCTATTAAAAACATATTGCCGGCGCTTGTTAATGAATTTGTTGTTTTGATAAAGGAAACGGCGATTGCTGGTTATGCTGCTATAGACGATTTGACAAAGCTTGCTATGGGTATCCAAAGCCGAACGTTTGACGTTGCATATCCTCTTATTGGTTCTGCGATTTTATATTATATCATCATTAAGTTGTTGACAATAAGCCTGTCAGCTCTTGAGAAACGGCTTAGAAAATCCGATATAAGAACAGCTGAAGCAAGGACATAAAGGGGACAAGGGGGGAATAAAATGATATTAGTGAACGATTTACATAAAAGATTCGGAAAGCTTGAAGTTTTAAAGGGTATAACTGAGGAATTTAAGCAAGGCGAAAAGGTTGTTATCATTGGCCCTTCGGGTTCCGGAAAGAGTACGTTACTCCGCTGTTTGAATCTTTTGGAGATACCAACCAAGGGAACTATAAAAATAGATAACAAGGAAATAACAGACAGGCGTACAAACGTTAATAAAGTGCGGGAAAAAATGGGTATGGTTTTCCAACAGTTTAACCTTTTTCCGCATATGTCTGTAATTGATAATATCACTTTGGGCCCTACTAAAATAAAGCGTATCCCAAGGCAGGAGGCAGAAAGCCTTGCAGAACGTCTTTTAAAGCGCGTCGGGCTCATTGATAAACGCGATGCGTATCCAGCTCAGCTTTCCGGTGGTCAGAAGCAAAGGGTTGCTATAGCGAGGGCGCTTGCTATGGAGCCGGAGATAATGCTTTTTGACGAACCAACTAGTGCGTTGGATCCTGAGATGGTCGGGGAGGTTTTGCAAGTTATGAAAGACCTTGCTGATGACGGTATGACTATGCTGGTCGTCACCCACGAAATGCGCTTCGCGCAGGAGGTTGCTTCAAGGGTGATTTTTATAGATGAGGGCATCATTATGGAGCAAGGGCCTCCGAGCCTGATCTTTAGTAATCCAAAAAACGAGAGGACTCGATCGTTTTTAAGTAAAGTTTTATAAGCATATTTTTAAGGAGGAGTTTTATTTATGAAGTTTAAAAAAGTTGTTGCAACTATTTTGGCGTGTGTAACATGTGTAACGGCATTATCAGCCTGCGGGGGTGGTGCTAATACAGTAAAGGTGGCGACGAATGCTTCTTTCCCGCCGTTTGAATACATAACAAGCAACGGCCTTGTAGGAAATATTTCTGGCGTTGATATTGCTATTTCTCTTGAGATTGCAAAGGAATTAAACAAAGAATTGGTAGTTGACAATATGGAATTTTTGTCCGTTCTTGCGGCTGTTCCTTCAGGCAATGTGGATTTCGCGGCGGCAGGTATAACAGCTGATGACGAAAGACGCGAAAGCATGGATTTTTCGATTCCTTATTACACAGCTATGCAATACATAATTGTTAAAGCTGATAATACAACGATCAATTCCGCAGCTGATATTTTGGATAAAAATGTTGGCGTTGTTCAGGCATATACTGGCGAGAAGGCTTGTATTGATATGGGCGTAACTAATTTAAGCTCATATAAATCAGGTATGGAAGCTGTTCAAGACCTTAAACAAGGCAGGCTCGATGCAGTCGTTATAGACTCTCATACGGCTGAAGCTATGGTTGCTCTTAATTCTGATCTTAAAAATGTTGTTGATGAGGCTGCTTTTGAATCCGAGCAATACGCTATAGCGGTTAAAAAAGGTAATACGGAAATGTTAAATACAATCAATAAAGTTCTTCAAAGACTTATAGACAATGGTGATATTGAGCAATTCGTCATTAAATATTCCAAGGAAACAATCAACGAGCAATAATATTTTTTTAGAACTTTAATATCAGTTATTTCAAACCGGTTACAGATTGGTTTCGTACGAAGCCTATTTGTAGCCGGTTTGTAATTTTTTTGGCAATTTTGCTTTATTTTATTATTTTTACAATTATATTAATATTTAATACGCTTTATTGACAATAAATGTAAATTATGGTAATGTATATAAGAATTATATAAAACAAAAGGAGAAATGAATATGAAGACTTCGGGCATACAAAGAAAGCTTGATGAGCTGGGGCGGGTTGTGCTTCCAATTGAAATGAGAAAGACGCTTAATATTAATGAAGGCGATAAACTGGATATAAGCCTTCAAGATGAAAAAATTGTTTTAAGAAAGTATGAGGAAGGAGATATTTTCACCGGGCAAACAGATGATTTGATCGAATATAGGGGAAAGAAAATATCCAGAGCGTCTATATTAGAGATGTATAAACTTATTAGCGAAAATTAAA
>CAYVCG010000081.1:0-5022 GCA_964449985.1 uncultured Defluviitaleaceae bacterium | reverse complement strand
TTTTTAATATTAATGTATAATATTTATAATTATTATCAAAATAAAAGTATAAGCAGCGCCAAATGCCGTTATAAGGCGCGTTTTGCACTGCATATGAAAAAATGGGGAAACCCTAAAAATGGAAAGGAGTTTTGAAATGGCAACATTAACTCAAACTGAATTGAATTCTATTAGGGAAGTCGTTATGGGGCATCAGACGATGTGTTCAAAATTAAACGACTATGCTTCAAGATGTCAAGACGAAAAAGTTAAAAGTATGTTCAAAACAGCTGCACAGGAAGCTGGGAAAAGTGCGCAAAAGCTTATTCAAATGCTTTAATTAAGGAGGAGAATACCAATGCAGGAAAAAGACATGGTAATGGACGTTTTAAGCGGAACCAAGGCAAGCCTTGGAACGTATGCAAAGACAATAGCTGAGTGTTGTGACCAAAATTTGCGCACAACATTTCAACAAATGAGAGATGGCGATGAAAAATTCCAGTATGATTTGTATAAAATAGCAGAGCAAAAGGGTTATTATGTATTGCCTCCTCAAACAAACCAAGTTGAGACTAGCGCGATAAAGACTCAATTGTCTCAATCCATGAGCTCTATGGGTTCGATGCAATAAAATAATAGTAAATAAAAAAGGATGTGTAGTTTTAAAACCGCACATCCTTTTTTGATATCATTGCTTTTCTTTCGGATTAAATAAGACAGCCGTAAAAAATGCAAAAATTATTGCCGCCGTTATACCTGCTGCGGTAGCTTTAAGCCCGCCTGTAAAAATCCCTAAAAGGCCGGATTGATCCACTTCCTTCATAACCCCTTTTGCCAAGGCGTATCCAAAGCCGGGTAGGGGAACGGTTGCACCGGCGGCTCCAAAATCAACGATTTTTCCATATATCCCAAGGCCGCCTAATATACAGCCGATAACGACGAATGAAACCAATATTCTTCCGGGAGTAAGTTTTGTTTTATCAATTAAAATTTGGCCAATGACGCAAATTAGGCCCCCGACAATAAAAGCTTTTAAATAATCCACTAAGCCACCTCTTTAAAACTCAAAATAATCCTTTTTCACCAGGATTTTTTCCTTGCACCGAACACAATAAAAATACTTAACTTTTCTGTTGCTTTTTGTTGACTTGCTGCAAATGGGGCATGTTCCTTCTATCCCGCCCAAAGAGCTATGGATTGTTGCTCCGATAATAGCGCCAGCAAACAAAATAATGGGAATACCAACAAAAGACCCAGCAACCGTTTGACAGAGCAAAGCACCGATTAAAATATGCGAAACCATAAGCGGAAATACAATCAATAATGCAATTATGCTTGCTGCGGAATAGCATTTAACAAAAGGTGACCTTGCAAACGCCGTGCTTTCCTCATATGCGTTTATTTTGCAATGATAGTCTATTGCATGTTTAACGGTTTGAGCATGAATGATTTCGCCCCGGCTTACACGCATCGTGTGTTTTTTATCATCTTTTGTTTGGATTGTGAGAACAGGCTTCTTTATTGCCGTCTCTGTAACGCAAGTATTCGCTATATCTGGATATGGCAAAAATATTGGATCAAGCCCTTTATTAATAAATTCAAGCCCATCTTCTTTGAGTTCAATGCTGCCGCCTTTTAGACTGAAAGAAATCACATCAAAATAGGTTTTGTGATTATAATCCATAAAAATCACCTCTAATTGCCGCATAATTGTTATACACATGCACTACGAAAATTTATTATATAAAAATAATATCATAATTGCATATAAAAATAAATATTTAGAGCATAAAAGATGTAATAAATTATGAATTTTCAGCGGATTGTATAAAATCCTAGCAGTTTTCTATAGCAACAGCATGGGCTATTCCTGGGATGCTTTCTCCCTGTTGGGTAGATGTTGGGCTTAACAATGCGCCTGTTGGCACAAATAGTATTTTATTAAGCTCTTTTGATTTAAGTTTGTGATACAAATAACCAGCAAAGGTAACTGCGGAGCATCCGCAGCCGCTTCCACCGGCATGGGTATCCTGTTCGTTTTTATTAAAAATCTCTATGCCACAGTCACTCGAGTTTTTTGTAATATCATAGCCATTTTTGGCGATTAAATCCCTTAGTATCTCAAGGCCGATTTCGCCCAAATCTCCGGTGATTATTAAATCATAATAATCGGGCGTGCGCCCTGTGTCTTGGAAATGCGCCGTTATAGTGTCTATCGCAGACGGCGCCATTGCTCCGCCCATGTTGTTTGAATCTGTTATACCCATGTCTATAATCCTGCCTGTTGTAAAAGCAGTTACGCAAGGGCAATCAGCGACTTTTTTATTTGATAATAAAACAGAGCCTTGTCCTGTAACTGTCCAAGTGGATGTTAGGGGGCGTTGGGTTCCTAATGACAGGGGATAACGGAACTGACGCTCCGCAGAACAAAAATGGCTTGAAGCGCCAGCCAAAATGTTGTTTGCATATCCTCCGTCAATTAACATAGCGCCAAGGCCCATACTCTCTCCCATGTTTGAACATGCACCATATATACCAAAGAAAGGGCGCATAAGTGCCCGAACTCCGAATGTGCTGCCTATGCCTTGATTTAGAAGGTCTCCGGCTATTATATAATCAATGTCATCAAGTGTGAGATTGGATTTAGAAACAGCCAGCCTAAAACTATCTTCGACAATAGCGCTTTCGGCTTTTTCCCAAGAGTCTTCACCATTTAGTGCATCGTTTAACACTTTGTCAAAGTATTGACTAAGCCCTCCTTCGCCTTCTTTAGGCCCAACTATTGATGAGGTTGAAATAATTGATACAGGATTTTCGAATATTACGGTTTGCTTCCCCTTCTTCTTATACATAACGCTTGCACCTCTAAAAAATTTATTTGATAAAATAATATATTGCCCCAACAACAAACGATGTTAAGACACCATATAATATAACGGACCCTGCAATAACAAACATTTTTGCTCCAACGCCGAAAATAAATCCTTCTTTTTTAAATTCCAAAGCCGGAGCGGTTACGGAGTTTGAAAAGCCTGTTATCGGAACGACAGAACCAGCACCTGCGAATTTTCCTATTTTTCCGTATAAGCCAAGACCTGTTAAAAGAGAGGCAATAAAGATAAGGCTTATTGTCGTTAGCGTTGATGCATCGTCTTTTGAAAAGTTGAAATAAATAAAAAGATTGGTCAGAAACTGGCCAAAATCGCAAATCAGCCCGCCGATTATAAACGCTTTTATACAATCAACAAAAAGATGGCTGTTTGGCGAGACTTTATCGACCATTTTTTTATAATCTTCCTTTGAAATTTTAATGTTCTCCATATATAACACCTCCTGTTTTTTAACAGCCCCGTGGCAGTTATTAGTATTAGCCTAAATAAAATCCGGGTATATAAAAATATAACAATGCGCCCGCAAGCTTTCCTAATGCCAAAGCCATAACAAAAAAGAACAGGCCTTGTTGAAGGCGGGCTCGTCTTGAGAAAATAGGGATAACATTTAATACTTCGGCAAGGGATGCAGCAAGGCATCCGAAAAAAATGCCCATTGCCAGTCCATATATAATGACGCCAATATTGCTCATAGGTATGCGGATATCATGAAATTGCGCGACTCCGCCAAAAATTCCGCCGATAAGTAAAATTGTTTCGTAAAACTTAATGTACTGCTCTGTTTTTGTTTTTTGTGCAATTCTTTGAACAACACCGACAACTGTAATAAATGCGAAAACGGCGCTGGAAATAACCAGACCTGATCCAAAGCCGATGAAGACACAAAGAAATTGTTTCAAAAAGGTTATCATTTCTTCTTATCTCCTTGTTTATCATCTTTTTTGTCTCTATGATCAAACCTCTCGCTATTTAATATATCAATCATTGTATCTGTAACATTGGCTTCATACAGCGTCATTTCCACCTCAATAGGTGTCGGGTCTTTCGTTACATCTTTGTTCATAAAGTGATTGAAGAAAATGATTATTCCTGCAGCTATTCCTATAGCATATGGGATATCTATAAGTGCTGTGTTGTGAGTGGTTTCATCAAAAAATATCTTATAATAGTTTTGAAAGATAGTTGGAAGCTGAGCGTCCGATTGGAAGCTCATTATAGCAGTTGCAGAACCGGCCAACAGTAGAATGGCAACGAAAGCAATCTTTGTCCATTTCCATACAGCGTTGTCTTTTGATTTTACAGGCGAATAATCAATGACAGTTTCTATTTCACCAACGTTGTTTATCGTGTTTCCTGGAACCGATTTGTCAATAGCGCTTATTATATCCAAAATATTGACGAGATAGTTATGTTTTGGTTGATCACTCACCTCAAAAAGGACGACCTTTTTAATCTTACTCTTGATCTCAACCGGCGCATAAACTTCAGCTATATCGCTGACATGTATACGCTTTTGTTCGCATATCATTGCTTTTTTAACAGGTTTAACATATATGTCCATATAACATAACACCTCTCTGTGATTCTACAAATGTACCTCTGTAAACAGGGGTTCCGGAATTAATCCATGCGCTTCCTACAATAAAAAACACAGCGAGAAGAAGCAAAAACAATATGGTTGCAAAAATAAGCTTTAATCGGCTTTTAATTTTTTGCATAAAATCCCCTCCTTTTGCAATTTTCTATAGTAACAGACAAATTGCCATTACCATAAATAGCAAACAATATATATTTTGGGTAAAAATAATGTTTTATATGCATGGCCAAAAAATTTTGTAACCAAATTTAAAAGCCGCAATATACTATTAGTACAAGCCGCTATTTTTTTAGGCTTGGATTTTTCATGCAAGGGGGGGTATAAAATATTAGACAGCAGGCTTATAAGCGATTTGTTCCCAACTGTGCAAAGAGCAGCCCAAGAATTGAAAAAGAGACTGGCAGATAAAGGTTATAATATGATTATAACCTCAACGTACAGGGATTTAGAAGCCCAAAACGCAATATATGCGCAAGGGCGGACAAAGCCCGGCGCAATTGTTTGTATAAAGAAAACCTCCGGCTAGGCCGGAGGTTCAAAAAAGCTTAAAGCTAT
>CAYVCG010000080.1:0-7805 GCA_964449985.1 uncultured Defluviitaleaceae bacterium | reverse complement strand
CATAACCCATAAAATAAAGCCCCCTTATATACAATTCAATGCTTCATTAACATCATCAAAGCATGGAATAATCTTTTTCAAACCTGAAATTTCGAATATTCTCTTTAAATCATTGTTTATGCCCGCCGCAGCGACTTTGCCGCCTGTGGCGCTAAGATTTCTATACCTTCCGATTATCATGCCAATACCTGACGAATCCATAAAGCTTACTCCATTAAAATCAAAAATAATATTTTTGCAGTTTAATCGGCCGAATGTTTTGTCAATAAGGTCTTTATATTCTGATGTATAATGGTGGTCAATCTCGCCAGTCATTTCTACAACCAGGTTCTTGTTTTTCTCATTCATTTGTATATCCATTAAATAATCTCCCTTCATTATTACAGATATTGGAAATTTGTCTAATTAATGATACCCAATAAATGGAAAAAAATCAACACTTAATTAAAAAAAGTTTAATCACCTCTGATTCAGCCATTTAAGATTTAAAAGCCAGCATTACATCTTGCAAACAATAAGGCTGACGTCATCCATAGCATATTTCAAATTTGCATTTTCTAAATCAAAGCTGCAAAAAGCGCTAACCAATGAATTAGCAATTATATCGGGAGTAGCATCAATACACATGTCAAGGAGCATATTTTCCGTTCTCATATAAAATTCTTCTTCGTTATCTTTATAAAAATTATCGGCTAACCCGTCTGTATAAAATAGCAAGATATCATCATCTTCAAACAGCTGAGTTTTGTATTCATAAACAGCGTCTTCTATCATCCCAATAGGCGTACCTGTCGCATCCAGTTCCCCTATTGTAAGGCTATTTGTTTTGACGATAAAAGGAAATACTTGTCCGGCATTGCTATAGTATATCCTCTTCTTTTTTGTATCAATAACAGCATAAAACATACAGGCATACATACTCACATCGCTGCCTTCAAACGTCTTATAAAGCTCATTATTCATATGAAATAAAAATTGCGCAGGATTATAATATCTAGGAGCAAAATTTCGAATCATCATACTAAGCATCAATGTTAAAAGAGCAGCAGAAATACCATGCCCAGAAACATCGCCAATAACAACGGAAATAATATCGTCATTGAGCTTTACAATATCATAAAAATCTCCTCCAATATCAAGCGCTGGAAGATATTTAGTAACAAATTCAACATGATTATGTTTTATCTGCATTTCTTTAATAAGCGAACGCTGCACCTGCATAGCCATTTCAAGTTGCATCTCAATCATCTTGTTTTTTTCTTCAAGTTCTGTATATTTATTTTTAAGCTCATCACTTAAATGTTTTATTCTGATTAAAGATTTAACCTTTGATAAAACAATGTTTGCATCAAAGGATTTTGGCATATAATCGTCTGACCCGGATTCCAATGATCTGGTTAAAGCATTTGCCGATTCGTTAGAACCTATCATTAAAATGGGAATGTATTTAACATCCTCATTGGACTTAATCTTTCTACAAACATCAAAACCGCTTTCTGTTCCAAGCTCGCAATCCAAAACAATCAAATCTGGCTTTGAAAATTTCAGATTTACAAAAATCCCCTTTGCATTGTGCATAATAACTACATCATAACCGTTTCTTGATAAGTGTTTAGCAATGAGTTCTGCGCTCCGCTCGTTTGTGTCAACAATTAATATTTTATTCATCAAGCGACACCTTCTTGTAAAATTTTATTGAATTTCCCCTGTCGTTGAACTCAAGCTTGTTAGTCAAAGCATAAACGAGTTTTATGCCCCTACCATGTTCACTGTTAAAGTTATCCTCCTCATTTAATTGTGCAAAAAAACCATCATAATCAAAACCGTCTCCATCATCACGAATAGTGGCTTCTATGATAAGCCTATCAAGCTTTATATCAAGAAAAACCTTTTTATTGCTGGAGGATTTGTTGCCATGGATAACTGCATTATACAATAATTCGCTCAAAATAAGCTTTAATTCGCACTTGTCGCCTTCCGATAATTTAGGAATCTCCGCAACAATGCTTTTCAAAGCCTCGTTAACAAGTGGCCTGACTTTAAACATTTCGCTTTTGATATTGCGTGCAAATATTGTTTTCGGCATACTATCCCACCTTAAAAAGTTTTTTTGAAACCAGCATTCAGTACAAAATACTTCAAAAAAATCCCCCGGGAATTTACAAACGGGGGATTTTTCTAATCCTCTAAAAATATTCGATTATAGCAATGAATTTGCTTGAACATAAGATGCTTCCAAAAATTCCGCATTTTTATGTTCTTTTGACATAATGATTTGAATTTGGGAATCATCAGTCGTTGTTATTTCAAGCTTATCCATAAGAGCCTTTACCATAAGCAGGCTCATTTCCTCGTCAGACTCTGTCTCCATAAGTTTTATTTCAGAACTTATGTGAATTTCCAAAGCACCCTCCTGCATCATAAATATAATTTTAAATGTATTTACTTTGTTTGCGAAGGATTTTTTAATAATATAAGTACATGCTTCAGATACTGCTGCTTTTATGTCTTCAATTTCTTCAATGTTAAAACCTAGACGGTTCGCAACTGAGGATGCCGTTAATCTGGCTGCTGAGACATACGCCGCATTGACCGGCAAGGATAATTCAATATTCTCTTTATTATTTTTACTCATTCGCAACACCCTCTATTATAAATACTTTGTCCAAATTTGTGATTTTAAAAAGCTTTAATAAATTGCTTTTAACATTTACTAGCCTGACTTCACCTTTATATGTTTTAACGTTTTTTAAAACTGCAACAAGACAGCCCAACGCCGTGGAGTCAATATACTTTAACTTTTCGCAATTAATAGACAAATCCTTTTGATTTTCTTTAACCGCCTCTAAAAGTTGGTTTTTAAAATCATTGGAATTAAAAATATCAATTTCGCCGGAAACATTTATCTCCCACAAATCCTTTTCAGAGTTAAAATTCTTTTCAAACGAGTAATCCATAAGACGCCTCCTTATATTGTGTTTTCAAAATTTTTTGTATATAGAAAATATATAATTGATAATTAAGAAATTTTATTATATTATAATTATACACTACCAAATAGCTTTTTTCCATAATATTTCTAATTAAATTTTCATAAATTGGAAAAACTTCCAATAAATACTAAAGGACTGGTATAATTGAAACTGGCATGTTTAGGCCCCAAGGGTACATTTTCGGAAGAAGCCGCTTTTCATTATAATGATAAGGCGGAAATTATATGCTTTCATACTATAGAGGACGTTATTTTATCTTTATGTAATAATGAATGTGATCTAGCAATAGTCCCCATGGAAAACTCCATAGAAGGCATAGTTAATGCTACACTTGACACCTTGATTTTTGAAACAAATCTATATATAAAAGCACAGCTTGAGCTTCAAGTCATTAATAACCTGCTTGTTAAGCAAAGCTATAATGGCGAAAAGTTAGAAAAAATACTATCGCATCCGCAACCGCTTGCACAATGCCGGAAGTTCACAAGGCAGCAATATCCAGGTGTTTTAACCCTGCCAACGGCATCAACTGCGGCGGCAGCGTTGGAGGTTTTGGCAGCCAATGAGCATTGCGCAGCCATAGGCTCCGCAAAAATTGCGCAAATATACGACCTAAAAATTCTTCATGAAAGCATACAGCAAAAGGGAAATGTAACAACCTTTGCGGTGCTTTCCAAAGAAGATACAACAGCCCCAAAGATGAATCATAAAATAAGCATAGCGTTTTCGACTAAAAACGAACCCGGAGAGCTTTACAAAATCCTTGGCATATTTGCCCTTTGGGATATGAATATGACAAAGATAGTTTCCCGGCCTGCAAAGGACAGAGCTGGAGAATATGTTTTTCTAATCGATATCGAGGGCTATAATAATGTTGATGATGTAAACAGCGCTCTGACAATGGTTAAAAGAAAAACTATATTTTATAAAAATTTAGGCTCATATCCAATAATCGGAAGCAAGTAATGTGTGAAAAATCACATTTTTGAGCTATTAATTTTAATCTACTTATTTATTATTCATAAAGTATGTTTTTTATATACTGACACATATAGTTATATATCGACATTTATGTAATATAACTTTGCAAATTAATTCAAAAATGTTATAATTGTTTTTTGTTTGTTTAAAATTTCTAATTATTGCGCTAAATGGTAAAACTTTATGAAAGGTTGAGCTTTGATGGAAAAAAACGGTATTGATTTTGATATTGTAAAAAACATCTCCGTTATAGAAAAACTAAAATGCTTAATGCTTTCGGATATATCTAAGCTTTATTCAAATATGGCATCATCTTCCGCCAATGAGTCGGAAAGAAGAGAGATCGTATCTGATATTATTATAACGGCGTATCTTCTTTCAAACAGGCTTGGTATAAGCCCGGAAAGCATTGACGGCAAAATACTTAATAAGTTAAAATGCGAAGTTCTTAAAGAATCCTTTCTAGGGTCTGATAAATCTGCGCTTTATAAATACTTATCACAAAAATCTCAAGATGCTAAATGAATACGTTATGTTTAATATCCGAATCAAATTTAAGGAGAATCAATATGCTTATACCTTATGAATCAGACAGCATAAATGCTCTTAATAATACCTTGCCTTTCCCTTTTATCATGCTTGATAAGGGGGTTGTCGTTTATGCTAACGAAAGCGCAAATAAAGTGCTTGCAATTGCTCCTGGAAGCAAGATTACTGACATAATACCATATTTCAGTATGAATCTGGCAAAGCAACAAGTCTCGCTAAACGGAGAAATATTTTTTGCATTCGCTAAACATCTTTCCGATAAAATAGGAAAAAGTCTTATTACTGTTTCGTTTATTCAAAAGACGGATTTTATAGAAAACGCTGTTCGTGATGCTGAAAAGGTTTTGGTGAGCCTTATATTCATTGATAACTATGATGAGGTGCTAGAATCAATAGAGGAAATAAAACGCCCTATTCTAACAGCCCTTATTGACAGAAAAATAAACGCTCTTGCTCAAAAAGTTTCGGGTATTGTGCGCAAATTTGAAAAGGATAAATATTTGTTTTTATTTTCTAACGACAAACTTGAGATTTTAAAATCGCAAAAGTTTGAAATCTTATCCCAGGTGCGCGAAATTAATATGGGAAATAAGCTGCCTGTAACCCTTAGCATAGGTATAGGATTAGACGGAGATTCATTAACTCAATCTATGGAGTTTGCTCGCGCTGCCATTGATTTGGCGTTAGGCCGCGGCGGTGATCAGGTATTAATTAAAGATAAGGAAAAATATTATTTTTTTGGCGGCATATCAAAAGAAATCGGCAACAACACCCGTGTTAAGGCAAGGATAAAGACTTATGCTTTTTCCGAGCTTGTTGGTGAAAGTTCTAATGTTATTATTATGGGCCATAGGAATATTGATCTAGATTGTCTTGGAGCGGCTATTGGTGTATACAAAATGGTGTCGTCTTTGGGAAAGGATTGTAAAATCATCCTTGGCAGCATAACAACAAATATTAAATATTTATATGAACGGCTTTGTACTGAAAATGATTATAAAAACAATGTTTTTATATCAAAAGAAGAAGCCCGTAAAAACATAACTGAAAATACGTTAATAGTTATAGTAGATGCTCACAGGCCGAGTATTTTGGAAGACGTGGAAATATTAAAAACGGCTGCCGCTAAAAAAATCGTCGTTATTGATCATCACAGAAAAGCGGCGGAGTTTATAGATAATGCCCTTTTGACATATCACGACCCTTCGGCTTCTTCAACGTGTGAGCTTATTACAGAAATGCTTCAATATTTAAAAAATAAGATTAAACTACGCCCAGTAGAAGCGGATGCCCTTTTGGCCGGAATAACAGTTGATACAAAAAACTTTACTGTCAAAACAGGCACAAAAACCTTTGAGGCTGCCGCATATTTACGCCGTAATGGATCAGACAGCGTTAAGGTGCGTATGTTGTTTAAGAACGATTTGGAGGCCTTTAAAGCAAAGGCAATGGCAGTAAACAATGCAGAGATTTTTCAAGATAACATAGCTATTTCGATCTGCCCTTCAAACATCGAAAATCCGGCGCTTATAGCAGCACAGGCCGCTGATGAGCTTTTGGACATTTCTGGTATAGAAGCCTCGTTCGTTCTATCTAGCGTAGGAGAAAAGGTTAATATAAGCGCCCGCAGTTTAAGCGGCATAAATGTTCAGGTAATAATGGAAAAGCTGGACGGAGGGGGTCACCAAACCGTAGCCGGTGTTCAAATTGAAGGGGTTCCGGAAGATGAAGTTTTGGTTATGCTTAAAGATGCTATCAATAATTATTTACAGGAGGTATCCAAATGAAGGTTATATTATTAGAAGACGTTAAAGGAACAGGCAAAAAAGGCCAAACTATAGAGGCTTCGGACGGCCATGCGAAGAATTTTCTTATTCCCCGCAAGCTTGCCGTGGCGGCAACTAAGGAAAACTTAAATACATTGGAAATGCAAAAAAGGGCTGAGGAAAAAAGAAGACGCGAAGAGCTTGAAGCAGCTCAGCAGCAAAAAGAAATCTTCGAGGCAAAAACGATTAAAATAACAGTAAAATCAGGTGTTAGTGATAAAATATTCGGCTCTGTAACAAATAAGGAAATAGCAACTGCATTCGAGCAACAAACAGGTATTAAGATAGATAAAAAGAAGATCGTTCTTGATGAACCGATTAAAACCAAAGGTCAAAAACAAGTTGATGTACGGCTCCATCCTCAGGTTGTGGCTAAAATAAAAATTGAAATAGAATAGAAGTAAATTCGTAATAGAATAAATTCGGAATAGAAGTGATCGGCGATTATGAATCAGAGTTTAAATAATAATTCCAATAATGACTTGCAAGGGCGAATCCCGCCTTTTGACGCCGATGCGGAGCTTGCGGTTCTAAGCTCTATGCTTTTTGATGCTGAAGCGGCTTCAATAGCTTATGAGATGCTTAAAAGCGATGATTTTTATCGGCCCGATTATAAAGCTGTCTTTGATGCTATGGTGGAGCTTTATGTTTCAAACTCCCCTATTGATTTAGTAACTTTAAAAAATAAGCTTGAAGAACATAATATATTTGACCAAATAGGCGGTGCGCAGGCTCTTGCAGACCTTGCTGGAGCTGTTTCAACATCCGCCAATATAAAGCATTATTGCAGAATTGTTGCTGAAAAATCCGTAACAAGAAAAATTATAAAAGTTTCGACAGAAATATCGTCCTCCGGGTTTAATGGCTCTATGTCTGTTGATGCTTTATTGGACTTTGCCGAAAAAGGCATATTTGATATTTCTTCAAACAGGAACACAACGGAGTTTTCTCATATACACGATGTTTTGTTAACATCTATAGACAAAATTGAGGATATTTTTCGCTCCGGCGGCAAGATAACAGGCGTATCCACAGGTTTTGCCGATTTTGACCATAAAACAGCGGGATTGCAGCCGTCTGACCTAATACTTATCGCAGCCCGTCCTTCTATGGGAAAAACAGCGTTCGCTCTCAATATTGCTCAAAATGCAGCTGTGCGTCAAAACGTTCCGACAGCGGTTTTTAGCCTAGAAATGTCTAAGGAGCAGCTTGCGAACAGGCTGCTATGCTCTGAGGCCATGATTGATGCGCAAAAACTTCGGACAGGTGAACTTAATCACGATGATTGGTCACAAATAGCAAGAGCGTTAGGGCCTCTTTCTGCGGCGCCTTTATTTATAGATGATACGCCGGGCATATCTGTTTCCGAGGTGCGCTCAAAATGCCGAAAGCTAAAGCTAGAAAAAGATATAAAGCTTGTTATCATTGATTACTTACAGCTTATGAGCGGCAGCGG
>CAYVCG010000079.1:0-7985 GCA_964449985.1 uncultured Defluviitaleaceae bacterium | reverse complement strand
CTTTCAGTTGCGACAGAGGCGGTGCGTCGATAAAATCACCTGCGCTAATTGTAGAGACAACGTTACCGATATTCTTAATTGTAATAACATAATGAATTACGGTTCCGCTAGAAACAGGATCAGGCGTTGTAGTTTCTTTGGTAATAGTAAGATCACCGTTGCCGACTTCTGTTCCGCAGGTAGAGTCTGCATGTATTGGTCGTCCGCCGCCTATGAAGTCTCCAGTTGCTGTTGTAACAAAAAAGTCTTCTGTAGGTGGCAATGCTGTACACTGGCAATATAACGTGACAGTAATGCATTCACCGGGGTTAAGTTTGCCGCCAACAGCAGAAAGATCAACTTCAAATTTTCCGCTATTCTGATCAATTGCGCCCTGAACATTGACCGTGTTGGTGATAATCATGTAATCACGCATTTTCAGGAATGGATCATTTACAGCAAGCCTGTCAAATATTGGTGTTGAAGCTTGTGTTTCGTTGCACATAATATATTCGATCTGAAATGGGTCGCCAATATCAATATAATGCGGTGAACAAACTTTTAAAAAGCAGACAGCCGCTTCATTGAATATATTTTCGGCACTGTCCTCAATAGGACCTTTTGTAATAACCTGTGCGCCCGTGTCATACCAATATTTATTGACAACAGACGTGTTTGTAATTTTTGTTGACATAATACGCTCCTTCGTATTTAATTATTTTTGTCATAAAGTATCCAAGTCCATACAGCATAAAAAATGTTACGTAGTATGAGAGTGGATTTTTATGCTCAGTACAATATATGTCCGAAAATTTATTTGTGTTCCATACATGAAATGTGAAGGTAAAGTTTTGTAATTACAGAAAATAAAGCGCTTTCATGAACGGAAGCGCCTTTTTCTATTGCCTTTCTTTTTTAGTGTTAGTCTGATATAATTTATATAATTATTAAAAAATAGGTGGTGGATGTTTTGAAAAAGGTTATGGTTTGTTTTCTCATTGTGCTGTTGGCAATGCCGATTAATATAATTGGGTCTGCTTCTAACGATGATATAATGATCTATTTTAATGATGTAATAGTTAAAACAGATGTTCCTGCAGAAATATCAGACGGTAGAACAATGATACCTCTTAGAGCACTTAGTGATAGTTTTGGTGCTATGGTTTCATGGGATGGGAATACGAATGAGGTTACCGTTCAAACGGAAAATTCTACAACTGTCTTAGCGATAGGCAATAATACAGCACAAATAGACGGTGTTGCCGTTGTTCTTGATGCTCCACCATATATTAAAAATGGACGAACAATGGTTCCGCTTCGTTTTTTGGTCGAGAGCCTCGGGCTTAGCGTTAATTGGGATGCAAGCAAAAGAATTGTCTATATTAAAACGGTAAATGCAGTTACCCCGCTTGCAAACTCAGAAACACCTCGTTTAAAATTAAACCAGGGCATTTATAATATGGGGCAATTTACAAATGGTCTTGCGGCAGTGATAAGGGATGGCAAACTCGGCTATATTAATATAGATGGAAACGTTGTCATTGATTTTCAGTTTGATTGCGAAACAAACTATACGGATATGGATAAACCGGATTTCATTTTTCAACCGCCTGCTCCTTATGCTCAATTCATTATGTCGCCAGACGACTTTAGCTTTACAAAATATGGATACGCTTTTGTAAAGCTGGGTGGCGAGTATTTTTATATTGATAAGCACGGCAAAAAAATAGACAATACATTTGACGGAAAATATTATTATGCCGGGCCGTTTGTTAATGGGCGCGCGGCTGCCCAAAAGGTTAAAAACGGACCATTTGGGTATATAGATGAAAACGGAAATGAAGTTACAGAGTTTAAATACTTATCCGCAAGTAATTTTAAGGATGGGGTAGCCCGCGTTATTGAGGCTGTTCCATTCAAAAACGGTAATAGCCGCTTCGAACCGCCCGAACCCCAAGGGTTTCCTTATTTTGTTGGCTCATATGATTCCAAATACCCTCTTCGAGACAAATATATGCCTAAAGACAAAGACGTAATCGATGTTTATATTGATACGCAAGGTAGCGTTTTGTCATGGAAGTTTCATGAGCAAAACGGTTTGGATTTCTATTTTAGAACAGGGGTTATTTTTGAGCTTGATGAGGTTTCGGAAGGGCTGATTCTTAACACTTTATATAATGGGCTAGGAAACTCGACTTTCTGGTATACTAACCCAGACGGAACTACAGCGATTGAGTTTAGGCCGGAACAAAGAGTAATCATGGCCGAACCGTTTAATGAACTAAAGATTGCTGCTATTGTATATAAAGAAGGAGAATCCATGGTTTCCGGATATATAAACAATAGAGGCGAAATTTTAAATAATGCAGAATTGGCTTTAAAACATCCAAATTTGTTTAGAACAATAAAATCTGATTCTTATAATGATGAAGGGATAGGCCTTGGCTCACATATAGTCGTAAAAAACGGAGCAAAATATATAAAAGACGGTAGGGATTTTGATATAGAAATAGATATAACAAAATTCCAAAAGAAATTTTATTTTGTTGATGCTGATGGCCGAATCATTTCTGATTGCACTGAGCAGGTTTTAAACGAAATGGCCAGAGTATATTCTGTTTTTTATAACTGCGAAATAAGTGAGGCCCAAAGCGGGATTACAAACCCCAATAATATCGGGATTTCTGTGGGAAAGGAATTTAATAGCAATGTATATTATATATACTGCATGAGGTCCATACACTCCCGCACAGAACGGGCTGCTTTCTTTACTGTTGAGGGCTGGAAGGAATAACATTAATCTAAGTTGATAAGTGTTTACTTAAAATTTGTCTTACCCATGCATATTTACATATAAAACAAGAATACAATTGTATTAAAACGGGGAATTGTTATGGGGAGGCAAGTGTATGTCCGCTAAAAAAAAGCCTGTTAAGGCTGATGCAATAAAGCGTGTTATTGGGCTTGTTATATTCTGCGGAGGAATCGGGATGTTGTTCGGTATTTTATTTGCCGGATGGAACCTTATTATATCAGTAGTAATGATTTTGGTAGGTGGTTATTTACTTTTTCTAAGTGGGCAATAAATTATATTTGTTTTAAACTAACATTAAAGAGCCTATAAATATTATATTTATGGGCTTTTTGGCGTTTAGCCAGTAACATCTAAAGTACAAGCTCATATAATGTACTGTACAAACATATTGGGGGGAGGTGATATTATTTGGAAATGGCTTAAGTTTTTAAAAAAAGATAATAATGAAGTTAACAATGGTGAACCAATTGAATCAGGACAAGAAAAAGGATGGCGTTTTTATAGCAACATGATTGAACTAATTTCGGACGCCCCACTGGTTAAACACGATAAAGCAGGCTATATTGTTATGATTGCTATTGATAACCTTAATGATATAATAAAGCTTGAAGGATTTTTAGAATCCGAAAAGCTGTCACAGGATATTATCCTTACAATAAAAACTAGCATACCGGATGAAATCCTGGTTTATCACATACTCCCAAACTTTTTTATAGTAAATTTACCAGGATTTAAGGATAGTGACGTATATAATTGGGTGAATAAATTTTGCGAAACGGATGATTATAAAGACTTTGTCAATCAGCGGCGAATCCCCCCCATGATGTCTTTTGGGGCGGTAGCCTATCCTAAATACGGAAAAAATAATAATGAACTTATTATGAATGTACAAATGAATTGTGAGCAGAATTCGCATTTATGCCGACAATTAAAAATAACGAATTACCGAATGCATAAATGCAATGATTATTTTCAAGTCTACTGCGAAGCAGATAGGAAGCTGTATACGGAAAGAATGGATATAGAAAACCGCATTAGAAAAGCGGTTGAAAATGATTATCAGGGTTTTGAAATGTATTACCAGCCACAAATAGACACAAAAACCGGAGTTTGTAACTCCGCAGAGGCTTTAATAAGATGGAGAGATGAGAATGGACATATCTTTATGCCAAATCTGCTTATTCCTGCGCTTGAATCTATGCAGCTTATTTCAAAAGTGGGTTTATGGGCTATGAATGAGTCCATATGGCAATGTAAAGAATGGATTAAAATGGGCGCTCCTCCTGATTTCTCAATAAGCGTAAATTTGTCTGGATTACAGCTTACTGAGGAAGGGCTTGCAGAGCAAATACTGAATATTTTAAATCAATACGGTTTATCCCCGGATTGCCTCACGCTGGAGCTTACGGAAACATCATTTATGCATGAAATCCAGTATGGCATAGATTTCTTTGGCCAGATAAGGGGATATGGAGTTTCAGTTTCGATTGATGATTTTGGAACGGGTTATTCTGCTTTGAGTTATCTTAGCAAATTACCTATTGATGAAGTTAAAATCGATTCTTCATTTATAATGGATATGGAGCTTGACCAGGCTTCGAGGAGCGTTGTCGAGGCTGTCATATCCATTGCGCATTCTTTGGGATTACGCGTTTGTGCCGAAGGTGTCGAAACAAAGTCACAACTTAAAATCCTTGTAGAGCTGGGGGCTGATTTACTGCAAGGATATTTATACAGCAAACCTATTAGTTCTATAGAATTTGAAAACAAGTATATTATAAAACAAGACTTGGAATTAATAGAACCATCTTAACAGCTATTATAAAAGGCCATCGGTTTATTATCCGACGGCCTTTTAGCTTATTTGTTTGTAATAATTTTTAGTATTATTAATCGGATATATCATTCTCTCCATCAAACAGCGGAATAAACTCAAGCTCAATGTCACTCGTATGAATAGAATAATATTTATCACAAAGCTCATCAAACTCATCACGGCTGATTTCAACGTCTTCTTTTCCGTTATATTTGAAAAATTTCACATCCGGATAAATATGGGTATATTCACCATTCTCGTAAATATAGTTGGTCACATACACATCTTCCACCTTGATTAGTTCTTTGCCGTCAGGAGATAGATTGAATAATGTAATTCCCCAATCAGCATAACCCCCGCTCCAATATAGATAAATTGTGCCGTCAGAACTAATTTCGGGTCGAGATCTTTGTATAAATTCTCCCAGAATATTCGGCGTGTTGTCAACTAGGGAATATATAGCAAAAATAGTATAATCGTTAGTGAGCGGAATAAGTTCAGGTATTCCATCCCGATTCAAATCTTTCAGGGAATAACCATACGATTCTTTAGTATAATCTAAATATCCATACTCTTTTCCGATATGTTTTGTACCATTAAATACTTCACACAATCTTTGCCAAATAGCATCTGTGCTAACGGAGCCTGGATTTTCAAATTCTCTAGAAACATCCGAACGGTATGCTTCCAAAACAGGAGCATAGTATTGCAGGTAGTCGATGTCAGGCACTTGTATACTTGGTTCATCGGTTTGAATAATGGTTTGTGTATCTTCTGGAGTATCCGTTTGAATAGCGGTTTGTGTCTCTTTTGGAGTATCCGTTTGAATAGCAGCTTGTGTTTCTTCCGGGGTTTCAGTATGCGCCAGCTTTTCATCCCCCAGTTGTGATTCTGTGGGGGATGATTGATGTTTATCGACCGGCGATTCCGTTGTTTGTAATTCATTAGATACCATTTCCGCAGGCTTTGTTGCTCTTGAACATCCAGAAAGCGGTATAGATATAATTAAGAAAAGTATTAGACAAAACTTTTTCATAATATCACCCTTCTATATGTTACACAATAGAGCATTTAGGAAAAGGTTAATAGCTTTTATTACATCATTCCCATTCCGCCGCCTGCTGGCATTGGAGGTTCATCTTCTTTAATATCACAAACAACTGCTTCTGTAGTAAGAAGAGTTGCTGCAACGCTTGTTGCGTTTTGGAGAGCGCTTCTTGTAACCTTAGTTGGGTCAATAATGCCCGCCCCGATCATATCAACATATTCTTCAGTAAGAACGTTGAAACCGATACCAACGTTTTGCTCTTTTACTTTATTGATAACAACAGCGCCTTCGATTCCGGCGTTAACAGTAATCTGTCTAAGAGGAGCTTCGAGCGCTTTTAAAATGATGCCGGCGCCTGTCTTTTCGTCACCAGCCATTGTTTGCATAAGCGCAGCAATCTTCTTTATAGCATGGATATAAGCAGAGCCTCCTCCGGCAACAATACCTTCTTCAACAGCCGCACGTGTTGCTGCCAAAGCGTCTTCCATACGCAGTTTCTTTTCTTTAAGCTCTGTTTCTGTAGCAGCGCCAACTTTGATAACAGCAACGCCACCAGCAAGCTTCGCAAGGCGTTCTTGCAATTTTTCTTTATCAAACTCTGATGTAGTGTCTTCAATGGATTTTTTGATTTGAGCTACGCGTGCTTCTATAGAATCCTTTTGGCCATATCCATCAATAATGATAGTGTTTTCTTTTTCAACCTTAACTGTCTTAGCGCGACCAAGCATTTCAATCTTGGCATCTTTAAGGTCAACACCAAGTTCTTCTGCGATAACCTGACCACCTGTAAGAATAGCGATATCCTCAAGCATAGCTTTCTTTCTGTCGCCAAAGCCAGGAGCTTTTACAGCTACACAAACAAATGTACCTCTTAATTTGTTGATAACGATTGTTGTAAGTGCTTCGCCTTCAACATCGTCTGCGATAATAAGCAATTTTGCGCCCGATTGAACAATTTGCTCTAAAACGGGCAATATTTCTTGTATATTAGAAATCTTTTTGTCAGTAATAAGAATATAAGGGTTATCAAGCTGAGCAACCATCTTTTCCATATCAGTCGCCATATATGCGGAAAGATATCCACGGTCAAACTGCATACCTTCAACAAGCTCAAGCTCTGTTTGCATTGTCTTTGATTCTTCAACAGTAATAACACCATCGTTAGAAACCTTTTCCATAGCTTCCGCAACCATAGCACCGACTTCTTCATCACCTGCGGAAATAGCTGCTACCTTTGCAATATGGTTTTTGCCGTCAACCTTTTGGCTCATGCCAAGGATTTCTTGAACAGCGACATCAGTAGCTTTTTGCATACCTTTTCTTAAAATGATTGGGTTTGCACCGGCAGCGATGTTTTTAAGACCTTCCTGAATCATAGCTTGGGCAAGAACAGTTGCTGTTGTTGTTCCGTCACCAGCCACATCGTTTGTCTTTGTAGCGACTTCCTTAACGATTTGAGCGCCCATATTTTCAAAACCGTCTTCAAGCTCGATTTCCTTTGCGATTGTAACGCCGTCATTAGTAATAAGCGGAGTTCCATATTTTTTATCCAAAACGACATTACGGCCTTTCGGACCCAATGTTATTTTAACAGTATCAGCAAGCTTATTAACGCCTGCTTCAAGAGCAGTTCTAGCATCTATTCCAAATTTAATTTGTTTAGCCATAGTTTTTGTTCCTCCTTAAAATGATTTTATTAGTCTTCAACAATAGCAAGAATGTCATTTTGTCTAACGATAATGTATTCCTCGTTATCCATCTTTATTTCTGTACCTGCATATTTAGAATAAATAATTTTGTCACCGACTTTTACATGCATGGTAACTTCTTTACCATCTATCATCCCACCAGGGCCTACAGCTAAAACTTCTGCTTCTTGGGGTTTTTCTTTTGCCTGCCCCGGAAGTACGATGCCGGATTTAGTCATTTCTTGAGCTTCGAGTTGTTTGATTACTACTCTGTCTGCTAATGGTTTAAGTTTCATACTTATTGCCTCCCTATTTGTTTATTCTCAAAATTAAAAGACTTTTTATTAGCACTCATTCAATGTGAGTGCTAAAAACTATGTATATAATAAATAATGATGATTATTTATGCAAATTTAATTTTCAAGTATAATCAAACAAATATTAGTATTTTATAGCCAAATTCAGATATAAAGCATATAATGCTTTGATTTCCTTTTATTTTCTCTTGTTTTTAAAGTATTTCAATTTTAAAGGAAAATATTCACAAAAATTCGCAAAAATATATCTTTTTAGTTCATAAAACTTGCAATTATTAACGAAAGTTCTCCTACTGCAAAAACGTATCAGGACACTGTCTTG
>CAYVCG010000078.1:0-8106 GCA_964449985.1 uncultured Defluviitaleaceae bacterium | reverse complement strand
TATGAAGGCGAGATTATAACGCCGGATGATAAAACAATGGTTGTCGTTCCTGGCGTTGCATTTGATTATAATATGGCGAGGATAGGTTATGGTGGAGGTTATTATGACAGGTTTCTTGCAAAATACAGCCCGATGGCAAAAATCGGCGTTTGTTTTTTATCGCAAATGGCGGACAAGCTGGAAATAGATGCCAATGATGTTTGTGTTGATAAAATTATTACGGAATCACATATAATAATGAAAAAAGGGTGACGATTATGGAAGATTTAAACATGATTGGACAGTTGGCTAAAAAAGCTTCAAAAGCATTATCAAAAATGAGTAGCGGTACGAAAAACGAAATACTAAACCTTTGTGCGGATGCCCTTATAAAAGCTCAAAGCTTTATTTTATCCGAGAATGAAAAGGATGTTAGCGCTGCCCAAGATGCTGGCATAAAAGGCGCTCTTATCGATAGGCTTTCTCTAAATGAAAAAAGACTCGAGTCTATGGCGGATGGTTTGCGTCAGGTTGCCAGCTTGTATGATCCCGTCGGAGAAGTTTTACATATGAAAAAAGCGGATAACGGTCTTGTTATCGGCCAGAAACGGGTTCCTATAGGTGTTATTGCGATTATATACGAAGCCCGCCCCAATGTTACATCCGATGCATTTGGTCTTTGCCTAAAATCCGGAAACAGCGTCATACTTCGTGGCGGGAAGGAAGCGTTGCGTTCTAATATCGCCGTTGTTAACACGATAAGAGATGCTCTAAAACAAAATGGCTATGATGAAAACATCGTTCAGTTGATAATGGATACATCAAGGGAAACTGCCGCCGCTTTAATGAAGCTTAATAAATTTGTTGACGTTTTAATACCTCGTGGCGGCGCATCGCTTATAAAAACAGTCGTAGAGAACAGCACAATTCCGGTTATTGAAACAGGAACAGGAAATTGCCATATATATGTTGATTCTTCTGCTGATTTTGAAATGGCATCCAAAATAATTATAAATGCAAAAACCCAAAGGCCAGGTGTTTGCAATGCTTGCGAAAAGGTTTTGATTCATAAAGATGTGGCAAATGAATTTTTACCTTCTATATACAATGCTTTAAAAGAACATAACGTTGAAATCAGGGGAGACGAAAGAGCGCGGAGCATCGTTTCTGAAATAATACTTGCATCTGATGAGGATTGGTTCTTAGAGTATTTGGATTTAATTATTGGAATAGCTATAGTAGATGGTATAGACGAAGCTATCGAGCATATACAAACATATTCATCCGGCCATTCGGAAGCGATTGTCACAAGAAGTTATGAAAACTCGCAAAAATTCTTAAACGAGGTGGATTCTGCCGCTGTTTATGTAAATGCTTCAACGCGTTTTACAGATGGGTTTGAATTTGGTCTTGGGGCAGAAATCGGTATAAGCACTCAAAAGCTGCACGCGAGAGGCCCGATGGGTCTAAAAGAGCTTACGACAACCAAATATATAATATATGGCGAAGGGCAAATAAGATAGATTTTTGAAATATAAAAAATGTAAATTTTCATTAAAAATAAATGAAAAAACATGTTTTTGTTACAATAATTTACCTCTTATAAATTTAAGCTTCCTAGAAATAATAATTAGTGTAACACATATATGCACAATTGATATTAATTTATAATATATTAAATTTACTCAATTCTGCATATAAAAATAAACAATCTTTAGGAGGTAAATTAATATGCAAAATAATAGCAATCAAAAGGGTGTTCCTGAAGCAAGAGAAGCTTTAAACAAATTTAAGTATGAGGTTGCCAATGAAATCGGCGTGCCTTTAAAACAAGGATACAATGGAGATCTTACTTCCGCTCAGAACGGTTATGTTGGCGGCTACATGGTTAAAAAGATGATCGAAGCTCAGGAAAGACAAATGGCTGGCAAATAAGTCATAAAACCTAAGCAAGTATTCGGATATTTATATTAAAATAATGTTAGGTTCATTTGTGGAAAGATTTATGATTAAATAGGTTTTTTTTCAAATATTAACACCTTATATCCTAAATACTTAAATTCTAATTTAAGAGAGCATAAACATAAGGCATATGTCTTATGTTTATGCTTTTCTTATTTTGTTACGGCTTAACTGCTTTGGCACTTTTATTTTCTTCTACCCGAAAACGGACTATTTCTGATATAAGCTCATAATCAATCGGCTTGTCAAGCGGAAACTGAACAGCTCCTTTTGAATACTTATATCCATCATTTTTAAAACGCCCTGCAAAGTTTTCAATGCCACTTGAGCCGGGATAAAACCCTATGTGGTTTTTGTGGGCCATAAAATGCACGAGATTTCCATTGTAATAAAAGGTAGGCATACTCCAGCTTATTTTTTCTGTGGCATTTGGGGCTGCTTCTTTAATAACTGCTCTGATCTTTTCTAGTATTTCAGCTATATCAACAGAGCATAGGCTAATATATTCATCGATTGTTTTGAATTCGGTCCTAGGCATCGTATCCACCTTTTTAAATTTTTTATACTTAATTATATACGCTTTTTGAAATGACTTCAACAAAAAAACGTCCGAGCAATTAAAAATGAAATGCCCAGACGTTTTTTACGATATTGGTTGATATTGGTATTAGAGATTACTTGTTGTTATTCTTATTGTTGTTGTTATTATTGTTTTTCTTGTCCATATCCATTTCGTTTGCAAATTCTACTCTTTCGGACTTTTTGTTTGCATTCTTGTTATTTTTATTGTTTTTATCCATCAAATAACCTCCTTTCAAGAGAAATTTGCACCGGATAGCCCATACTAATTTTTCGTTTCTTTTTGAGGGATTAGTAAATCTCAAGACATCCAGCAATTTTGAGAAAAGCTTATAATCTTATCTCTGCATTACTTATTATTGTTATTTTTACATTTTTTATACATATTTGGATTAATATTTTTTGCGAGAAAACAAAGAACGCCTGTTATAAAAACAAGCGTTCTTATAATAAAATAAACGACTCAGAAGGGGCTCGAACCCTCGACCTCCGGCGTGACAGGCCGGCACTCTAACCAACTGAGCTACTGAGCCAAAATTGCGGCGACAAGAGCTATTATATTATCAAATCACGTTTTTGTCAATAAAAATTTTCCGATTTGGTATAGGTTTTTTTAAAGAGGGGTAGGCAGGGGAGCATCATTAAAGTCATAAATATATCCGTCTGCAATGTTCATAGAATCCTCCTTTATGCCACATGAGTATTGGTCATGAACACAAAAGGCTTTCATTCCAGCCGCCTTTGCGCTTTTTATGCCCGGGAGAATATCCTCGAAAACAATACACTCATTTGGAGGTATATTAAGCTTTTTAGCCGCCAAAAGGTAAACATCAGGCTGCTCTTTGCTTTTTCCTGTTTCATCAGTAGAGCAAAATGCATCAAACAGGTGATAGATTCCGTTGTTTTTTAATGCCGGTTCTGAGAGTTGATTAGGAAGGCTTGTGGCTGTCGCTATTTTTATACCTCTGCTATGAAGGCTCATAAGGTATTCCTTGGCATGGGGTTTCAGGAAGACGGTATTTGCGTATTCATGCGCCGCCATGTCATTCCATTCTTTCATCAAATCTTCAGCAAGCTCGTCAAGGGAAAATAAGGAAATCAAATATTCTGCGGTTTGACGAAAGCTAAGACCACAAATATCATTCACGTAGCTTTCCGGCGGGTTAAGCTTGCGTTTTTCCAAGAAAGCGATATCTATGCGTTCCCACACACCCAGCGAATCAATCAGTGTTCCGTCCAAATCAAAGATAGCAGCTTTAAAGCTAAACATTATTTCAACCCATTTCATTCAGGAATATTAAAGTATTATATATTAAGTTTTATAATAAGACAATGGTTGTTGCGTACATTATTATTGAAATTAATAAAATATGTGATATAGTAAAATAAGTGCTTTTAAATACTTATTAAGCGATTACATAATCAAAAAATTAAAGCTTGGAGATGCAAACTTATGATAATAGATTTTCATACGCACATTTTTCCTGACGAATTGGCCCCAAAGGCAATAGCGGCATTATTAGTCAATTGTAGGGGTATTTATAAACCAATTCATGACGGCACACTCTTGGGATTAATAAATAGCATGGATGATGGCGGAGTGCACCTTTCCGTCGTTCAACCCGTTATAACAAAGCAAACTCAGGTGAAAAGGACAAATGAATGGGCTGCTTCTATTTGTTCGGATAGGATTATTTCCTTTGGTGGAATTTATCCGCATACGGATGACTACAAAAGGGATATTGATTTTGTTGTATCTCTGGGATTAAAAGGCATTAAATTTCATGCGGAATATCAGGATTTTATAGTTGATGATGACCGTATGCTTAGAATTTATGACTATGCTCTGAGCAAGGGGCTGATTCTTTTGCATCACGCAGGGTTTGATCCGGCATATCCGCCTCCGTTTAAAACAAGCCCAAAACAGTTTTTAAATATTGCAAACGCCATGCGCGGAGGTGTTATTGTTGCCGCTCACTTTGGGGGGCACGATCAATGGGATGATGTAGAAAGATATTTGGTAGGTTCGGATATTTATTTGGATACGTCTATGGGATTTGAATATTATCCGACGGAACAGTTTTTAAGAATAGTTGAACAACACGGATCCAAAAAGATTTTGTTTGCGTCTGATTCACCTTGGAGCAACGCAAAAACCGAGATAGAGTATTTAAAAAGCCTTCCGCTTTCCCAACAGGACAAAGATAATATTCTATCACAAAATGCAAAAACGATATTGGGAATATAAAAAATGCCCACAATGGGCTTTTTATTAAAACAATGAGCTACCCAAAACCACATTAATGGTAAAAAGGGGCAGCTCATTGCTTATTTCTCCAATCGCAAAGCGCTGAAAAGAAGCATTTTCCGCATTCAGGGCTTCTGGCTTTACAAACACTACGCCCATGTGCAATCATTTGAGTATTGTATCTGGTCCATGCTTCAATCGGCAGGATTTTCATAAGATCAAACTCTATTTTGTCTGGGTCGGTGTTTTTCGTTAATCCGAGCTTGTGGGATATTCTTTTAACATGTGTATCAACAATAATTCCCGGCAGGTTATATATGTGGCAACGGATGACGTTTGCGGTCTTCCTTCCCACGCCTGGGAATGTTGTAAGTATATCAATATCGCCGGGGATTTCGCCATTATATTCGTTTATTGCCTTTTGCATCGCCAATATAATATTTTTTGCCTTGTTTCTATAAAAACCTGTCGAAAAAATATCTTTTTCAAGCTCAGAAACATCTGCGTTAGCAAATGCTTCGATAGACGGGTATTTCACAAAAAGATTCTCTGTCACAATGTTAACGCGTTCATCGGTGCATTGCGCGCTTAAAATCGTGGCAATCAATAGCTGCCATGGCGTATTGTAGTTTAAATAGCATTTGGTGGCTTCGGGATAATGCTCCTGGAGCAAATCCGTAACGATTTTCGCCTTTTGTTTTGATCTAATAGTTATCACCCTTTTTGTGTGTAGCTTTGAGTTCATTGATTTCTTTTGTTATGTCATGATACGATGCATGAAACGTCTTTACTCCCGGAACATCCAGCCGTGTTTTATAATCAAATAAAACATATGTCGTAGATTTTTTTAATTCCTTAAAACCATTTTTAGCCCATTTAGGTATGTTAAAGTCAAATACTTTTATAGCGCACATACGGCTTAATTGTTGGGCTGTATATGAAGAATATTCCGGCAAAGACCGTGCTACAGCCTGATGGTTGTTATAAAACTGACGCGATACATTATTGCATTCCGGAATCTGACCAAGCCAGGACGGCGTATTTTTAATATTATCGGCCATAAGCAAATCAAACATTAACAAATCGCGTATTTCCTTAATGTTATCTTGATGCTTTTCGCTGCAAAAATCAAACAGGATTTCATATATCTTTTCCTTGCCATTTGGGGCTTTATCAAAACCATTTTCTCGCCAAAATGATACCAGCTTCTCAAACAAGCAAAATGGCCTGTCATACAATGACGATATAAACCTTATGGAAAACATAAACTTATTTGAGTTATAATATGTTTCAACCAGTTCCTCGATTGTATGCAGCTCTAACATCTGCCCAAATGAAATATCTTTTGTAAACAGCACATTGTATGGCGGGTTATCATTATATGCTATGCCAAACTCCTCTGCTTTTTCTCTAAGACCAGAGCCTTTTAAAAGCTTTAAAAAACCAAGCTGAAGCTGAGCTGGATAATGAGAAAAAACATCATCAAAGGAGCGGCCAAATGAATCGTAATCCTCTTCCGGAAGTCCTGCTATCAAATCCAGATGCAAGTGTATATTACCCATTTGTGATAGCTTGTCAACGTTTACAAATAATTTCGTAAGGTTCGTTTTTCGCTTAATATGATCAAGCGTTGATAGGTTTGTGGACTGCACACCTATCTCAAACTGAATCTGGCTTTTTCTTGCATCTTTTAAAATGCAAAGCATCTCATCGTCCAGCAAGTCTGCTGATATTTCAAAATGAAAGTTCGTTATGCCGTTGTCATTTTCTATAATATACTTCCAAATATTAAGGGCATGGGCTTTGTTGCAGTTAAATGTCCTGTCCACGAATTTAACTTGCCTTATTTCTGACTCCAGAAAAATATCAAGGTTTTCCTTCACATGCGCAAAATCCAAAAACCGGACACCAGAGTCTTCTAAAGATGACAAACAATACTGACAGCAAAAAGGACAACCCCTAGATGTTTCATAATATAAAATCCTATGCTTAAACATCGAAAAATCAAGGTGTTCATAAGGAAAACGCAAATCATTTAAGTTACAGGGCTGTCTTTTACCGGTTTGCAAAACCATGTCTTTGTCTTTATACGCAAGGCCGCTAATATCTTCTAATCTAGCCCTACCATCAAAAAAACATAGCAATTCATAAAACGTCTGCTCGCCTTCGCCTATTATAACATAATCCGCTCCTTTTTCAAACACTCCAAAATATTCATAGGAAACCTCCGGCCCACCAAGCACGATTTTCGTATTTGGCAAAACCTTTTTCATTATAGAAGCGATGGAACCAACCATTTCTATATTCCAAATATAGCAAGGAAAACATAGAATATCCGGGTGTTTTTCATACAATTGTCCAATTATGAACTGTTCATAATTGTTTATAGTAAACTCTACAACATCAATGATATCAAAATATTCCTTTGCATTTGCCTTTAAGGAATACGCCGAAAGGCAGGAATGTATGAACTTTGCATTTATTGCGCATATAACGGTTTTCATTTTGTGGCTCCTTTGTTATGTAAGGTGGGATAATCTTTGATTGTTAGGGAGTGGTACTATAATTATTTTAATATGCATTATTTCTTAAATGTCGTACGTAGAGACCGTAGTTCTTTTTTGTAATTATGATCATTTATCCAGCCGTATATTATGCCCAGTATTATTAAAATGAGTGTTAATGGTAGTGTCATAAAGATAAGCCAACCAAAAGCAACACCAAAAGCACCTGTTCCTGCCACAAAAATTAGGCATTGAGAATTAAATACTATCATGGGGAAAATAAATTTATTAAATCTTTTAAACTTTAGAATAAAATATAAAACAATAGTTCCAAAATAAATTAAAAAAATAGGAGCAATACATAGCATGGCTTTTAGTGATTGTATATTTGATGGTCCAACATGTTCACACTCAAAACCACCAATACTCTAAAGAATTTCTGGATAAATGTAGAAAATATACCAAAAGGTGAGTATGGAAACAATAACAAATATAAGAAATCCTTTAATATCTCTTTTCATACCTGTTTCCTCCTTTAAATTTAAGTATACTGCAATAGAAAGAACCTGCCGCAATTTCCATCCGGCAGGTTCTTTTTAAAACTTATTAAGCGCGAGACGAGATTCGAACTCGCGGCCCTCGCCTTGGCAAGGCGATGCTCTACCACTGAGCCACTCGCGCAAAACATTTAACGAACTTGATACAGTGCGCTGAACATTTAACATTATAAATGCTTTCCGAAAAAAAGTCAAGCGCAATTTTGACATTTTTTGAATAGGTTTCTACATCTGTCAATGATATGACCCAAAAAAGAAATGTCGCCCAGCAAAAGTA
>CAYVCG010000077.1:0-8460 GCA_964449985.1 uncultured Defluviitaleaceae bacterium | reverse complement strand
TAGGCACAATGGACGTATACGCTGCTACTGCAGGCGATACATTCGGCTTCATCAATGGTTCAGACGGACCTATTGATGTAGTTACAAGCGCTGCTCCAGGACCTATTGGAACTGTTTCAGTATTTAGAATTGCCTAGTAGGCCCATTATGAAAGACAGCTTTAATGCAAATGTATAATAGCTTTAATACAACTAAAGTAAGCTAAACTAATATCAAACAACAATTAAACAAAACACTTATAGGCTGAACTCTAAATAAACAGAGCTCAGCCTTTTAAGTTTGCATTAACCCATAACCTATTGATTGTCTATAAAAAAATCACATGCAATTTTTGAAAACTCTATAGGATTGGATAAAATAGCGGGATGCCCGCCGTTATCAAATAAATACATGCTTCCGTTATTAATTTTTTGTAGTAACTTTGAATATGTATTTTCATAAAAATCTGGTGTAACGAATTCATCCCCTCTGCTTCCTGTCAGCAAAACAGGGATATTAATAGAATCAAGGCCTTTCTTAAAAAATGCATTAATAGTTTTATAATGCGTATACATTGCGTTTGTATCGTTATCGACTACCTGTTCCCATCCATCTCCATGATTGAATATATAAAACGCTCTTGCATCATCATCCAGTTTGGATGCAGCTCGCTCTGATTTTATATTTTCAACAAATGCTTCCAGCGGTTTTTTGCCTTCAAAACTGTCAGCGATGATTCGGCGTATTAGCTCCGGTCTTTCCAAGGCAACGTTAATGGCAACAAGAGCGCCGCCGCTGCTGCCGATAATATTAACGTCTTTATATTTTCTATGTTCCAAAAACGCAATAACCTGCATTGCCTCATCAAACCACAAATTGCAGTCGAATTCATCAACCCTGTCTGATTTGCCATGGCCCAAAAAATCGATTACAATAAGCTTAAAACAAGGTTTATAAAAATCGATTACACTATCAAACATTTTTGAAGAAGCTGTGTTCCCATGCAGTAATAACAGCGGTGTTCCGTCTCCAATTTCATTATAGAAGCAGTTTTTATTTTTATATGTAAAATAAGGCATAGTAACACTCTCCCTAAAAATCAGCCGTTAAGCCTTTCATAAACCTTTGGCATAAGGCTGCTTATTTCTATTCCCTGCGGGCATTTTGGCTCGCATTGCCCACAGCTTGTGCAAAGCTCAGCGCCTTCCTTACGTATCCAAAAATAGCCGCCCTTTGACACCTCAAGCCCATAAGCATAGGAATCGTTATAAATATCAAAGTTTGCGGGTATGTTTACGCCGGCAGGGCATGGCATGCAGTAACGGCACGATGTGCAAGAAACCGGGCGCATTTTTTTATACTCTGCTTTGACCCGCTCAAGAAGCTCCATATCTTCGCTGGATAGACAACCGATTTCGGCATCCCTGGCATATCTAATATTTTCCTTTAACTGATCCATATCGCTCATACCACTAAGCAGCATAGGTATCTCAGATCGATTCCAAACAAAATCCAAAGCCCATTGTATAGGAGTTTTCTTTATATGATAGCTATCAAATATTTTCTTTATATCCGGCGGGGTGTTCGCAAGCTTGCCTCCGAGAACAGGCTCCATATCAATAACAGGGATACCTTTTTTAGCAGCGTATTCCACACCTTTTGTTCCTGCCTGATATTCCGTGTCCATATAGTTGTATTGAAGCTGACAAAATTCCCATTTGTCATAGCCATCGATCACTTTTTCAAACACAGCATATTCATCGTGGAAAGAAAAGCCGACATGGCCTATCTTTCCGGCCTTTTTTGCTATTTCCATCTTATCGAACAAATCGAACTTTAAAATGACATTATTCCAGCTGTTTTTGTTAATAGAATGAAATAGATAGAAGTCAATGTGATCCACCTGAAGTCTTTTAAGCTGAGTATCCAGCAATGCATCAAAATCATCAGCGCAAGTTACGTTGCCAAACATCGGAAGCTTAGTCGCAATCTTTGTTTTATTGCGATAGCCGTCTTTTAGAGCATTGCCCACAACACGCTCGCTTTCACCATTGTGATAAAAATACGCCGTATCTAAATAATTGACACCATTATCAATAGCATACCGCATCATTTTAATAGCTTCTGACTCATCCACCGTGTTTCCGATTGTAGGTAGGCGCATGGCTCCGAAGCCCAGAACAGAAACATCGAATATATCACCAAATCTCCTTGTTTTCATATATCTTGCCCTCTCTTTTCATGTTATTTTGCTTTACAGGCTTATGCATAGTATTTTAACATATTTATACTGTAAATGCACCCCTGTTTTATGATACTAAATGTTTGCACAAAAGAAAACCTTCCATGAATTATTATCATGAAAGGTTTTATAAACTGGTTAATGCTGCCAAACAACGTCTATTTTTATATGTAATCTAACCTAACCCAAAACTAACAAACAAAGCCTTATCAACCTTTGCCATAAGATCATCATCCAAATGGCATATTTTTTCCCTTAATCTTTTTTTATCCACAGTTCTGACCTGTTCCAAAAGCACAACGGAATCTTTAACCAGCGTATATTGTTGAGATTCTATTTCAATATGTGTTGGAAGCTTTGCCTTGTTTATCTGAGATGTTATAGCAGCACATATAATAGTCGGGCTATACCTGTTTCCTATATCGTTTTGCACGATAAGCACAGGCCTTATACCGCCCTGTTCAGAACCAATAACGGGGCTTAAATCCGCATAAAATATGTCTCCTCTTTTTACCAACACGATTATCACACTCTTTTCAATGCATAAATTACGGACACATTTAAATAACCGCTATAGCATCATTATTCCCAATGTTATTGTTTGTATACAATATTTTGCAAATTTTTATAACTTTTGTGAATTCTGATCCCTTGGCAGTATTTTGAGTGAGTGACGAAATATGCTGCGCATAAAAAGAGTTTTATAATGAATTAATATTTATATAAGCGTTTAACGCGTTTACTTATCTGGCAAACGATTTCATAATTTATAGTATGCCCAATAGCTGCTAAATCGTCTACCGAAATAGTTTCTTCGCCTTGCCGGCCAATTATTACTACCTCATCTCCTGCCTTTGGGCTGGTTATATCAGTTAAGTCTACCATAAACTGATCCATGCAAACCCTTCCTATTACCGGGGCTTTTTTACCATTTATTAAAACGCTTGCGCGATTGCTAAAGCTTCTTGAATACCCGTCTGCATATCCTATGGGAACCGTTCCAACTGTTGTTTTCTTTGTTGTGAAAAACGTTCTTCCATAACCTATGCTTTCTCCTTTTTCCAGCTCTTTAACAAAGCTCAAATAGCTTCGCCATTCAAGCGCTGGTTTTAAACCAAGCTTTTTGATATCAATATAATCCGACGGCTTTAAACCATAAATAATAATACCCGCTCGAACCATATCCAAGTCAAATTCCCTTATGTTTGCGATAGCGCCGCTGTTCGAGACATGCTTAATCGGTATATAAACACCTTTAGATTTAAGCTTAGCAACAAAATCCATGAATTTTGCGAATTGGGCATAAGCAAAGCTCTTATCCTCATCATCAGATTGGGCCATATGGGTATAAATGCCGGTAATGCTAATATTGGGCAGGGTGCTGATTTTAGAAACAACCTCCAGTCCATATTCGTCTGTCAAAAAACCTATGCGCCCCATACCCGTATCAAGCTTAATATGGATTTTTGCTGTTATGCCGGTCTTTACGCATATATCCGACAATAACAAAGCGTTGTCATAATCGCATATAGTCAATTCCAATGCGTTTAAGACAGCGTTATGCATAAGGTTTGGTGGCATTATTCCCAACACGAGTATAGGAGCATCAATACCGGCATCCCGCAGTTCTACGCCCTCTTCCTCCGTAGCTACACCAAAATAATCAACGCCATTTTCAAAAGCAGCCTTTGCGGTCTGAACCGCTCCGTGCCCATATGCATCTGCTTTAACAATTGCCATAAGCTTTGTTCCCGGTGTCAGAACCTTTTTTATATTATGTATGTTTGAAACAATAGCACTTATATCTATTAATGCAGCGGCTCTGTGTTCAAACATTTTAAAACGGTTATTATCGCAATCATTCATGCAATTTCCTCCTAAGTAATCAATGAGGGCTAAATGTTATGTATCAATTAGAATTCATAGGTGAACAACGGATCCTCAAGCTTAATATTATATTCGATTTCATGATATGTTACTACAATGCGTTCCTTGCCTTCTTCATCATAAATGACAAGTTCTTTAGGAAGCATCGTATCATTCATAATAACAAGCCTTTCTGTTGCTAAATAAGGATTGTTGCCAGGGACTTTAGCCTCTAAGAACGTCATCTCATCTTCATCCGCATTGCTAGATACAGCGATTGTGACCTCCTGAGAAGCAGCCAAATGATTTCTAATAAATGACGTTAGGAATATCTCTGAGCGTTCTGCGGTTTCTGTTGAACCGACAGCAACTTTGCCATTTATTTTGGTGTTATATTGTGTTATCGTCTTTCCGTTGAATACTGTTATGTTGCCAGCAGCATCCTCCGGCTCTAAGATTTCAACGCGGTATTCGCCAGTCATTCTGCATTGTTGTTTTGTGCGATATGCATTTGAGCTATTGTTTGACATATAGCGCACAGTTGCAACGGCTTCATACGTTTCCATCGTTGTTAATGTATTTTTAATTTTCTCATACAAGGTTTTATCTTCGGCTACATCCGTATTGCCGTCACCACTACCACCACCGCCACATCCGCTTAAAGCCAACACAGCAGCAAGTATTACCGGCAATACCTTTAAAAATCTACGTTTCATTATACATGCCTCCAATTATAAATATTTAGTCCGGTATAGGCCTCCTATTTTTTATGACAAGGCACAACCCTTCATACTTATTTATACTGGAGATTTGTCTATAATATGCGTTTACGGTAAGAAATCACAAAAAACTATATTTGATAAATACACACCCTCATCAGAAAGACGTATATTTCCATTGTCAATGGATAAAAGCCCTGCTCTTTCATGCTTTCTAAGGCAATCACCATATATGGAATAGACCGAAACACCAAATGTTTCTAAAAAATCCCTTTCACTTATGCCTGATATCTTCCTCATCCCAAGAAACATAAACTCGGCATATTTATCCTCAATGCTTAGTTCTTGCAAATCTTTCTTAGAAAAATCACTGTTTAAATACTCCTCAAGGCTTTCCGTATTACAAAAGCGCGTTCCGTTTATATAGGAATGAGCCCCTAATCCAAAACCGATGTATTCGCCGTTGCACCAATAGCATAGGTTATGCCTTGATTCATATCCCGGTTTCGAATAATTTGATATTTCGTATTGCTTATATCCTTTATCCGTTAAATATCGCTTGGCCATTCTATACATATTAAGCTCCGCAGATTCATCCAAAGGATCAAACGATTTATCGTTGTAAAACGGGGTTCCTTCTTCGATAATCAAGCCATAACACGATATATGCTGCGGATTTAACTCAACCGCCGATTTTAATGTTTGGGTAAAGCTGCCTATGGATTGCCCAGGCAATGCGTATATAAGATCGAGATTTATATTGTTAAAACCGGCCTTAACAGCGCTTTCAAAGCTGTTATAAATCATTTGGGTATTATGAACACGGCCTATTCGGCATAACACTGCATCATCGAAGCTTTGAGCGCCAAAGCTTATGCGGTTTATGCCGATTTGTTTATATGAAAGAAGCTTTTCGTACTGCGCTGATTCCGGATTTGCTTCGATCGTGATTTCCGGGTTTATATCAATATTATAATATTTATAAATTGCTTCAATTATTGAACATATATACTCTGGCGGCAAAATAGACGGCGTTCCTCCGCCGATAAATACTGTTTTCACCGTATAGTCTTTATAATCTACCGAAAAAGCTTTTATATGCTCTATTAAAGTTTTGACATATCTTTCAAAAAAATTATCCCTTTCGGGGAAGGAAAGAAAGTCGCAATATGCGCATTTCGCCTTACAAAAAGGGATGTGTACGTATAAAAACAACGGCTTCATTTTTATCACTCTTCTTCCAGCTTTAAAACGCTCATAAATGCGGATTGAGGAAGCTCTACGCTTCCAATCTGACGCATACGCTTTCTGCCTTCTTTTTGCTTTTCCAGAAGCTTCTTCTTTCTGGTTATGTCTCCGCCGTAGCATTTCGCCAAAACGTCCTTACGGACAGCGCTCACTGTTTCACGGGCTATTATCTTGCTTCCTATTGTTGCCTGAATAGGTATTTCAAAATAATGCCGTGGTATTTCTTTTTTAAGTTTTTCGGCTATCTTGCGCCCACGCTCATATGCATTTGATTTATGAACAATAAACGATAGAGCATCGACTACCTCGTGATTTACTAAAATATCTAGCTTAACAAGCTCTGATTGGGAATAACCGATCATTTCATAATCAAATGAAGCATAGCCTCTGCTGCGTGATTTTAAAACATCAAAGAAATCGTATATTATCTCATTAAGAGGCAACTCATACGTAAGCCTTGCTCGGGTTTCCTCAAGAAAATCTATACCTTTGTATTCTCCTCTGCGTTCTTGGCAAAGTTCCATTATAGAGCCGATAAACTCTTTTGGCAGGATTATTTCCGCCCGAACAATTGGCTCTTCCATGCTCTCTATAGTAGAAGGATCTGGGAAATCGCTCGGGTTCGAGAGGGTAATCATCGCTCCATCAGTTTTATATATTTTATATATAACGCTTGGAGCTGTGGTAACAAGATCGAGGTTATACTCCCTTTCCAAACGTTCTTGAATGATTTCCAGATGCAAAAGCCCCAAAAAGCCGCATCTAAAACCAAAGCCTAAAGCAATGCTTGTTTCCGGCTCAAATATGAGCGCAGCATCGTTTAGCCTAAGTTTTTCCAAGGAATCACGCAAATCCTGATATTTTGAACCATCCGCAGGAAATAAACCGCAATATACCATAGAGTTTACTTTTTTAAAACCCGGGAAAGGTTCAGCTGTTGGATTATCCTTTGTTGTTATTGTATCACCGATTTGAGTATCACGAACGTTTTTAATGCTTGCCGTGAAATAACCAACCTCACCCGCGCTTAACTGCTCACAAGAAAGGAACTGGCCAGGCCCGAAATAACCGACCTCCACAACCTCGAATTCTTTTTCCAACTGCATAAGCTTGACAACAGAGCCTTTTTTCACTACTCCATCAAAAACACGTATAAAGACAATAACGCCCCTATAAGGGTCATACACACTGTCAAAAATAATAGCCTTCAGCGGTTTTTCAATATCGCCCGTTGGGCATGGTATGCCAGAAATGATTCTTTCAAACACAGCATCTATATTAATATTTGTTTTAGCGGAAATTAATGGTGCGTCTTCGGCTGGTATTCCTATAATATCCTCTATTTCGGTAATAACCCTTTGAGGATCTGCGCTTATCAAATCTATTTTATTTATAACAGGAACCACTTCCAACCCCGCATCTATCGCTAGATAAACGTTTGCCAGTGTCTGAGCTTCAACACCCTGCGCGGCATCCACAACAAGAACAGCACCTTCACACGCCGCAAGGCTTCTGGATACCTCATAATTAAAATCCACATGGCCGGGCGTATCTATAAGGTTTAGAATATATTCCTCGCCATCTTGCGCTTTATAAACAAGCCGGACGGCTTGCGCCTTTATAGTTATGCCGCGTTCGCGCTCCAGCTCCATATTATCCAAAACCTGCTCTTGCATCTCTCTTTGTGTAAGCAGACCGGATTGTTGGATAAGCCTATCGGCAAGCGTGGACTTTCCGTGGTCTATATGAGCAACAATTGAAAAATTGCGGATTTTATTTTGATAGTCCGAAGACATTAAAATTTCCTCCTCTATGCGAAAAAACAATATAATTAACATTAAATAAATATTCCAATTTGCTATTATATCATATAACCAAAGCATTATACAATAATTGTTTTTTATGGGAGTGGCTAACCGCGCACCTAAAGAAAATCAACAAGGCCAAAAGGTATCTCACCAATTTCGGATATGCTGCCCAGGATAAACCACGTCAACATAGCCCAAGTAACCATCTGTACAGTAAAATTGAGCAGGAGGCGCATTATCAACCATAGATTGTATCCTTTGCGGTGATTTATCAAACGCAACGTCAAAACCCACGATTTGACGCGGTTTGCGGCTCACCAAAGGCAGGTTAAAACATGGTGTTAAACGCCGAGATAAGCCCACAGACGGCCAATTGCATAGTAGCAGCATGTAATGCCAATGCCATTCAAAGCAGCATTCGAATGGATGAACAGAAAAGAAAATTCGCAAGCTGGAACGGATGGTTTTGGAGCGGGTAAGATAACTTATGTGTTAAAATAGTGTTAAATGAGGACCACCCGTCAAACGGGTGGTTTCCTCAAGGGCTATAAGCCCTTGTTGCCGACTAGCGCCTAAAGACGCTAGCTTTCACTTCGTT
>CAYVCG010000076.1:0-8481 GCA_964449985.1 uncultured Defluviitaleaceae bacterium | reverse complement strand
TATGCTATAAAGGTTTTGAAGCAGTTGAGGATGGTTTTGGTGTTGAAGCAGGTTTGGGGTTTGTATTTGAAGCCTCTTTGGGAATAAGTACCTTATCCATAACTTTTTCAAAAGTGGTCGGGCGGCTGAAAGGATATGAATCGTATCCAAGGCTTCCGCCAGTGTTTTGGCCACAAACCCATAAGTCGCCATTGGTTTTGATTACTAATGTGGATTCGCCGTTTGAAGAGACGTATGCAACATTATCCATAATCTTAATAGGGGTCAGGCTTTTTTCTTTTCTGTATTGAAATTTTGTATTATCTCCCCATGCCCAAAGCTCGCCATTGGTCTTTACGGCAAGAGTAAAACCGTCTCCCGCGTATGCGTATGATACGTCGTCAATTATTTTTTTGGGTTTGGGGGAGTTGTTGTTGATTAATGTTCTGTGGAATACGGTTTCGTTTCGGCGTATTAAGTTGTTATATACTTCTTCTTGGGTCGATTTGACAAAAGTAACTTGATTATCACCAAGCTGACCCAAATTATTGCTTCCCCAAACATATAAGTCACCATTTGTTTTTACGGCAGCGGTGTGGTTTGTGCCTGCTGAAACCATCGCTACATCATTCATTATTTTTATAGGGTTGTCTACGATTAGTTTTTTAATATGGCAGTACACTGATCCTAATTCCTTGTCTTTTAAGTCAGCCTTATTATAGAGGATCTCTGTAAAATAAACTTCCATATATTTATTTTTAATCGTTTCTCTAATTGTTTCGTTAGGATTTTTGCTAAATGCAACACCCCCATTTGATATATTTTTATACATATGCTCTAAAAAAATATAATAGCTTATATGTTTTGGAGGGTGAAAACTCTCTATAAAGCAGTAATCTATATATTCTTGTGGATCGAAGGGCCCTGAAAAGTCAGAGGAATCACCTTTTGCAACAATAAATTCTGAGCATTCGCCATTGCCAAGTTGTCCTAAAGAATTGTCTCCCCATCCCCAAAGCTCTCCGTTTGCTTTTAAAGCCATAGTGTGACTAGCTCCTGTTGAGATTGAGACTGCATCGGTCATTATTTTAACGGGAGTATCTTCTGTGTATTTGGTTGAAAACTTTGATTCAAAATTACGATTCCAAGCGTAAACGTCACCATTGGTTTTTATTGCTACCTGATATTCCTTATTTCCATTGGAAATGGAAGCCACATTATCTATTAGTTTTTTTCGGGTTATGTAGTTTTGTGGGTTTTTTATGTCTTCTAATAATCCGGCAGGGTCTTTTACTTCGATAGACCATAACTGATTATTTGATTTGACTGCGAGGATGGTGTTATTAAAGGTGGAGATAGATTTAACACCTGTGTCGATTTTAATGGGTATTGATCTTGGAGCCTTTGGATCGTTTAGGAGATGATAAGAATTGTCTGGAAATTGAATGCAAAGTTGTCCGTTGGATTTTACGGCGCAAAGGAAGCTATTGCAAAAGGCAGCGGTAGTGGAATAGGCAGCTGGGTTAGCCGCGGCATGGATTTTTACGGTAAGGCATGGAGATAATGCCAATAACACAACTGACATAGCAATAGCGGTGAATCTCTTTAAATGCTTCATTTAAAAGACCTCCTTATTTGACAGTGTCATGACCGTATATATAAAACTGGCTGCCGTTTTTATGGGCAGCCTACTGTTTTAGAAAATTATATTGCACGTTTTACGAGATTTGAACGAAGGCACCTGGTGCATACGTTTATGCTTTTAACGGTTCCGTTATCGGTGACAATCTTCATTTTTTTAACGTTCGGTTTCCAAGTTCTGTTCGCTCTTCTTGAAACTTGGCTACGGGTTATGCTTATTCTGTGCCCGGTACGTACTTTTTTATCACATACTTCACATTTTGCCATTTTATTGCACCTCCTTACAATCTTTTGAAAGAAATATATCCTCAGATTATAAAAAAATCATAGATATAAAAGTCAACAAAAACCATTCTAACAGATTACATGAATTTTTTCAACATAAAGTTCATGATATTTGCAAAAATTATTTTGTAGAGACTTGTAATTGCGCTTGATTCTCATTCAAAAAAAGCCCGCAAATATGCAATCGAACGCACGTTTGAAGTTGTGAGAATATTTATTTTTTTTATTAAAATGCATTGCAATATTTTTATGTTTGTATTATCATATGGTTATGGATGGAAGAAAGTGGATGAAAATGGTTGTAAGTGGTGATTAAAATGTTTCTTGGTGAATTTTATCACAGCGTTGATGCAAAAGGGCGCTTAATTGTCCCGGCTAAGTTTCGTGATGGGCTGGGGGAACGTTTTATTATAACAAAAGGCCTTGATAAATGCCTTTTTGTTTTCCCTACGGACGAATGGAGAGTATTTGAAAATAAAGTTAAAGACCTGCCTATGACTGATCCGTCTGTTCGTAAGTTTGTCCGCTTTTTCTTTGGAGGAGCATTTGAAGCCGAAACCGATAATCAGGGCAGGGTGGTTTTGCCGCCAAATCTACGTGAATATGCCGGTATTAGCAAAGAAATCGTGACCGTTGGCGTTGCTGGTAAGATTGAGATTTGGAGCAAGGAAAACTGGCATCAATATAATGCTGATGATATCTTGGTCGATAATGACGTGGCGCAGAAAATGGCCGAATTCGGAATCTAACACATATACAATTGGGGAGTGGAAAATTGGAATTTAATCATATTTCCGTTTTGCTTAATGAATGTATTGAAAACCTTAATATAAAACCTGATGGCGTTTATTTGGATGCAACTTTGGGCGGAGCCGGTCACTCTAGAAAAATAGTTGAAAGACTTTCTGAATATGGAAGACTTATTGGAGTCGATCAGGATGAGGCCGCTATTGAAAAGGCGAAAACGGTTTTGCAGGAATTCTCTGATAGGATTGTTTTGATAAAAAGCAATTTTTCTGATGCTGCATATGTTTTGGACAAGCAGGGCTTTTCGGGTTTGGATGGAGTTTTAATGGATTTGGGGGTCTCTTCTTTTCAGTTGGACGAGCCTTCTCGCGGGTTTTCTTATATGAATGATGCACCGCTTGATATGAGGATGGATTCTCAGGGCTTGTTAAGCGCTTATGATGTGGTTAATGAATATCCTGTTAAACGATTGACTGATATTATTGGAAATTATGGAGAGGAACGCTGGGCAAAAAGAATTGCTGAATTTATTGTTACTGAGCGCAAGGATGCTCCTATAGAAACTACATTTCAGCTTGTTTCTGTAATAAAAAAGGCTATACCGAAAAGCGTTCGACAAACGGGCCATCATCCGGCCAAAAAGACGTTCCAGGCTATAAGGATAGAGGTTAATAAAGAACTTGAGATTTTGGAAGAAGCTATCGAGAGCTTGGTTGCTAAGTTAAAGCCCGGTGGAAGAATTTGCGTTATTACGTTTCACTCCTTGGAGGACAGAATTGTCAAAAATGTTTTTCGGAAATTGGAAAGCCCGTGTATTTGCCCCAAGGAATTTCCTATTTGTGTATGCGGTAAGGAATCTGTTTTGGAAGTTATTTCGAGAAAGCCGATATTACCTCTTGAATCTGAAATTGAAATCAATCCGAGATCCAGAAGCGCTAAACTTCGCGTCGCACAGAAAAAATAATTATGACTGATGAAATTTGCTTGTTGAAATTCGGCTTTGAAAGGAGCATTAGAAAATGGCAAGAAAACGTTTGGATAATAGAAGTGTTAGAGCTTCACGTCCTGTTGGGAGCAACAGTTATTTAAATAAGTATTATCAGTATTCGTCGGAAGCATATGACCTTGAGCCTGTATTGTTGCCTGAGGATGATTTTAATGAACCTCAGCCGAGAGTTGTTAGGAAAAGAAAAAAGCTTACTAGAAGTCAGCGTGCACGTACTATCAGAAAACGTAATCAGCCTAAATATGTATTTGAAAAGCAGCTCGAACGCAAGGTTTCGATTCCTGCTATTGTGACATCGTGTGTTCTTTTTGCCGGAGTTTTAGCTTATTTGGTTTCTTGGGGAATGTGTGCTGTTTCTACAAAAGAGATTCAGGTTTTGAATGATCAATTGAAAGCAATAACTGATACTAATGCGGCTGTGGCAAGCAATGCGAACGAATCTTATGATCTTGAACGCATTAAGGAAATAGCAACTAAGCGGCTTGGGATGGTAAAACCAGGTGAACATCAGATAATGTACATAGACGCTCCTAAACAGAATTATTTTGTTCAGTATAATTATGATGAATCAGAAGTTGAACAAGAAAATGTTCTTGGTTCGACAGATCTTTTTAGCTTGTTTGGAAATAATTAAGGCTTAACATCTTATGTCTTTTATAAATAATGCAAACCGATTGTTGCGGCAATCGGTTTTTTGTAAACAAAAGAGGTGTTTGTTATAAGAAGCGATAATAGAAATGATGATAGAAGTAATGACAGGCAAAAAAGGGCGAGACAAAGAAAAACTATGCTTGTGCGTAAGAAAGCCATAAAAGAGTTACGCATAAGGCGGTTTAAGCTTGCTCTTATTGTGCTCACTATTTTCTCGTGTTTTGTTTATTTGGGTTATGAAATACTAAATATTAAGCTTGCCCATGGCCAAGAATATGAAAGCAAGGCGATTACACAGCTTGTTAACAGCAGCATTGCCAGCGAGCAGGTTATAAAGCCTGTACGTGGAAGCATTGTTGACAAAAATTTGGTGAACCTAGCGGTGAGCAAGCCTGTTTATGAAGTGTTTCTTGATGTTCGCGTGCTTGTTTATGCTGATAAGGATGTTCAACAGGATACGCTTAAAAAAATCAATCAGGTTTTTGATATATCTATGGAAACGCTTAATTCTTATCTTGAAATTGAAAGCACCGAGCTTGACGAAAACGGAAAGGTTAAAAAACTCATTCCTGTTAATGATACAAATCACCTTGTTATTGCAAAAGACGTTTCTTATGAAAAGGCAATGGAGATGGAAGGCTTAAACGCGAAAGACGTTTATCTTGATGCAGACAGCAAACGCTCGTATATTTATGATAATCTTGCGGCGCATGTTATTGGGTTTGTGCGCGGGGATGTTAGCTTTGGGTTGGAAAAGCAGTATAATAAATACTTATCCGGTACACCCGGGAGGGTTTTTAGGGTGTATTCCAACGAGGGAAGCGTTGTTACTGAAAAAATCCCGCCAAAAAATGGGGATACGCTTGTGACTACGATAGATATTGGAATACAACAGTTTGCAGAAGAGATTGTTAAAAAATATGGCGAAGCTGAGCAAGCTGAAAATACATCAGTTATTGTTATGAATCCCAAGACAGGCGGGATTTTGGCTATGGCAGAATATCCATCTTTTAATCTTAATGATCCTACGGCTTTGAGCGGAATAACAAAGACTTCTTATAAAGAAGAATGGAAGGACTTGGACGAAAGGGAATATTTTAGCAAGCTGGACAGGTTATGGACTAATTATAACATCACTGATACATTTGAGCCAGGGTCTACATTTAAGCCTGTTACTGTTGCTGCTGCGCTTGAAGAAAATATTATTAGCCCTGCCAATACATATTTTTGCTCTGGAAGCAAAGAAGTTATTCCCGGTGAGCCACCGATTAATTGCCACTTAAAAACGGGCCATGGTATGCAGACTCTTGAAGAGGCGCTGGCTAACTCTTGCAATGTTGCTATGATGCACATTGCGGACGAAATGGGTAGAGACATATTTTATAAGTATCAAAGGGATTTTGGTTTTGGAGAACAAACGGGCATTGACCTGCCTTCTGAGATCGGGGCTGGATCTTTGCTACATACTTTAAGCAATCTTAATGCATCTGAGCTTGCTACAAGCTCTTTTGGGCAACGTTTTAATGCGACACCGCTTCAGGTTATATCTGCTTTTTCGGCAGTTATTAACGGCGGAAATCTTATGAAACCTCATGTTGTTTCGCAGATTCTTGACGAAAAGGGCAATCTTGTTGTTGATATACCGCCGGTTATGCAGAAAAAAGTTATTTCCCAGGAAACATCAAAGTATTTGCGGATGGCTATGGAAAGCGTAATAAAGAACGGAACAGGCAAACGGGCGGCTATACCTGGTTGGGCTATAGGCGGAAAGACGGGAACAGGTGAGCAGGGAATAAAGGATACCCCTGATTATCACTACACGCTTTCAATAATAACGTATTTTCCTGTAGAAAATCCTGAATATGTTGCTATGACGATAATAAACAGGCCTAAAGAATATATTGATGGCGTTACATCGCCTTCTCCTATGATGCAGGAGCTTATGGATAACATTATTCGATATAAATCGATACCTCCTTCTTATGACGAGGATGGCAATATCAGCCAGTCAAACAATATGAATAAATCTGTGGTTGGTGATTATTTGGGTAAGACGTTGGATGAGGTTACTAAAAACCTTAATCAGCTTTCTTTGGAATATGAGCTTATTGGCAGTGGCGGAGCAATTGTCAAATCCCAATTCCCTGAACCGGGGACGAAGGTTGACAAAGGTACGACTGTTATACTTCATATTGAGTATGGTGATGGAGGATATGAAATGACGACTATCCCTGATTTACAGGGTATGACGCGCAAAGATGCCGAAGCAATGTTAAACGCTATGAAGCTTGTCCCTATTATACAGACGGATGGTTTAGAAACGCCTGATGAAACTGAGGACGAAGATGAGGATAACGCTCCTGATGGGGACGAAGTTGTGCCAGAAGATGATGGCTCTGATTATATAGTTTACGAGCAAACACCTGTTCAGACGGGTATAGAAGTTATTGAGAATACACAAATTAAAATTAAGGTTAAAAGCAAAACTAATGGGCAATAATTTTCATATGTCTTCCATTTGGGATAGCTTTTAAAAATAAAGGCGTGTTAAAAAATCAAATCATCAGATTTTTTGCACGCTTTTTCGTTAATATTATTGTTGAATTATTGCTTGTCTGATAATATAATGTAGAATAAGCAAAGATGTTAATTTGTGGGGTGATTTCTTATGAAAGGAAATAGAATAAGTGCTTTAGTCTTTGTTGCAATTTTGTGCTTTGGGCTTTCTGCTTGTGTTAATGAAAGCGTTTCCGAAGGCAGTAACGTTATAGATAATTTTGAGACAGAAGCCCCTAAATGCCCAGTGCCTAATCCACCAGCGAAATCCAATGTTGATGTCTTTACAAATACACTTGATAAATAGTGCATTTAGATTTGTCAAAAAGCCATGAAAAAATCTAAAGAGAAGCATATGTTTTGAGGAAGCCATATGTTTTGGAAAGAGGGATGTTGTTGTTTAAATTCCCAATTAATAAAAAATATATTACTTTGGGCCTTTATGTTCTAATTCTTGTAACTATATCAATTATTGTTAACAAGACTGTTGACAGCTTTGATGATATTTGGGCCGGATTTGTTACTGCCTTTCGTATTGTTACAAAGGTTTTGTCGCCTTTTTTCTATGGGTTGTTGATAGCTTATATTTTAAACCCTGTTGTTAAAACAATTGAACGGCTTTATTCCAGAAATAAAGGATTAAAAAAAAGAAAGAAGCTAGTTAGAACCATTTCTATAATAAGCGCTTATATTATTGTTTTGAGCTTTGTAGTTTTGGTGTTTATATTTCTTATCCCTGAAATAGTGGCCAGTCTTCAAAGGCTTTTTGAGACAGTGAGGCAGGGAGTTATAGCGTTTGAGAGCGGCTCTGCTAGCAAAGACGATGGATTTATTAATGCGCTGCTTAGTTCGTTTAACAATACCTTTTCTACAAATTATTCTTTAGAATATATTATAGACATTGTTTTGGACCCTGTAATCAATATTGTTTATTCTATTCCTAATTTAATTTCCAATATATATGTGATTACGATGAACATTGCTTATGGAACTTTGGATGTTTTGCTTGGTATGTTTATTGCATTTTATATGTTGAGAGAAAAAGAGGTTTTTTCAACTTTTATTTCTAAAATAATTTTTATATTATTCAAAAAAAATACAGCTGAAAAAATATTTAAAACCGCAAAAAACTCTAATCACACGTTTGAAAAGTTCTTTATCGGAAAAATTATTGATTCATTAATTATTGGGTTTATATTCTTTGTTATTTGCACTATATTAGATGCAAAATATACTGTTTTGCTTAGTATTATAATGGGGGTTACTAATGTCATACCGTATTTTGGGCCGTTTATAGGCGCTGTTCCTATAATAGTTATTGTTGCTACGAATGATCCTGTTTTGGCTCTTTGGATGATTCCTATTATATTTGCGCTTCAGCAGTTTGACGGTATTATACTGGGGCCTAAAATACTTGGCGATTCCACAGGGATAAAGCCGATAGGCGTTATATTTGCTATTATTGTCGGCGGGGCTTCTTTTGGGGTTTTGGGAATGTTTTTTGGTGTTCCGGTTTTTGCCGTTATAAGCTCTGCGATTAATTCTTTTGTTGATAGGAAATATTTTGATAAGTTTCGTCTTATAAGGATTGGCAAAAATGACCAACAAGATAATGA
>CAYVCG010000075.1:0-8746 GCA_964449985.1 uncultured Defluviitaleaceae bacterium | reverse complement strand
AAGGCATAGTTTATTTATCTCCTTTAAAATGAATTTATATAAAAACTCTCTGCACAACGTCATTTACATGTACCACAGGATAAGATTTTTTTTGCCTGTTATCAAGCCAAGCTTGCTATCAAATCCAGCAATTTATCGCACGTTGAGAATGGGATACAAGCGCCTTGTCCTCTTAACTTTTCCACCTTTGCTCCTTCATAGTTTTTACAATAACCTTAACCAGCGTATATTGATCGGGTGTCAGGCTTGTTATGTCAGAAAACAATCCCTCTCTGTCCTTGTATGGATTAATGGCTAGTTCGTCTTGAAAGAAAAAATCAGGTGGTGTTTTCAAAGCATCAAACAGCCGAATCATCATGCTTTTGCTTGGGGCACGGCGTTCTTTTTCATAGGCCCTTATAATGGCTTCGTCCGTTTCACACAGAATCGCAAGCTCTTTTTGCGTAAATCTGCAAGCTTCTCTGGCTTCCCTAAGCCTTGCGCCAAAACCTTTCATAATAATCCCCCTTATCTATCAGATACGCATATCGTTACATTGAGTATAGCCATGTTTGCCGGATAAAACAACCCTATGCATGAAATGGTAATCAGCACCTTTGCGTTACGGTAATAAGATTATATAAAAACACCCGCAAGAAGCCAGGTTTATGGTTTGCGGGTATAAAGCTGATGCAGTTTTGGGTTTATTTATCAAATTCCGGCATATACTTGCGAAAGATTTTGATTAAAAAGCATGAGACAGCAAAGGAATAAATACTGCCCATAAAAATTGCTAAAGGAGGTATCATAAAAACTAAAACAAACAATACTGCAAAAACGGCAACGCAGATTATCGTCGTTAATAAATGCTTATTAGCCATTAATAATGCTGTTATCATTAGTTTCTTATAACCAAACTCAAATCTAGACAGCAAGGGAAAAGCAAAGATATTTATAAAAAGTATTTGCAGCGCAAAGAAATAATACACAGCTGACAAATATATGAACGCTCCCCCCAAATAGTTCATAATATTTACGTTAATATATAACAAATACCACGAAAGAAGCAGAGTAAGCCAAACGATGGTTGCTGTCTTAAAATTTGTTTTAAAGCTTTGGAAGAAATCCTTAACAATATACCCTTCTCTGTTTGAAAGGCGTTTTGTAGCAACATAAAATAGGGCTGTTGAGGAAGCTCCGATTGTAATTATGGGCATACAAAATAAGAGCCATAGTATTCCCAGCATCATAATGTCTGCAACCATACTGGTAAGTCTAAAAAAAGAGCCGCCGTAATCAAAAAACCTCCTCATAATAAAAACCTCCCATAAAAGTATAGTATATTTTAAGAATATAGGTTCTAATATTTAATGGATTTTTCAGTGTCTTTGTCAAACAAATGGATATTGTTAATATCTATTGCAATCTTTATTTTGTCTCCAACTCGTGCTCGTGAATGCGGGTGTACTCTGGCTGTAAGCTGGCTGTCACCCAACGATAGGTATAGATATACCTCGGCGCCAAGCAGTTCAGTAAGCTCTACATCAACATCAATAATTCCTTCTGGGTGGCTTGAAATAAAAGCTTCTTCGTCATGAAAGTCCTCCGGCCTAACGCCCATAATTACTTCCTTGCCTTCATATCCCTTTTCTATTAATATTTTTGCATTAATATTGCTTTGCTTTATTTTGTAATTACCTATATTTATAAACACATTGCCGTCTGTTTTTTCAACGATTCCGTTGATAAAGTTCATTTGCGGCGAGCCAATAAAACCGGCTACGAATAAATTAGCAGGTTTGCTATATAGATTAATCGGGCTATCTACCTGTTGAATAAAGCCGTCTTTCATTACGACTATTCTTGTTCCCAGTGTCATTGCCTCGGTTTGGTCATGGGTTACATAAATAAATGTAGTTTGAAGCTTCTGATGCAATTTTGATATTTCTGCCCTCATCTGAACCCTTAGTTTGGCATCCAGGTTTGACAGCGGTTCGTCCATAAGAAAAACCTTTGGTTCGCGCACAATTGCACGCCCCATTGCAACACGCTGCCGTTGACCGCCCGATAATGCCTTAGGACGCCTATCCAGAAGGCTTTCGATATCCAAAATCCTGGCCGCCTCCCGAACACGGCTGTCTATTTCCGTTTTGGAGGCTTTTCTAATCTTCAGACTAAAAGACATGTTGTCATAAACAGTCATATGAGGATAAAGGGCATAGTTTTGGAAAACCATGGCTATATCCCTATCTTTGGGCGCAATGCCGTTTACGAGCTTATCTTCTATATATAGTTCACCTTCGGAAATCTCCTCAAGGCCGGCTATCATGCGCAAGGTGGTAGATTTCCCGCAGCCCGAAGGCCCTACAAAAATAATAAATTCTTTATCAGCAATCTCCAGATTAAAATCCGAAACAGCAACAAAACCGTTTGGGTATTTTTTTACGATATTTTTTAACATTAAATTTGCCATTTATTTTTTCTCCCCCAACTTCTTTTTTAGAATGCAAACCAACGAGAATAATCCATAAGGGTGCAACACATAATCCGTTGTGTATCTTGCACCTTCCGTTCTAAAATCCTGCCAGCTGATTCGGCTGGCTTTATCATACGTACGGTGGAAGGGGCCAAAAATGTTAACAGGGCTTGAATTTACCTCAATAGAAATTGTATTTTCGCCTTCATTTAAATAATCCGTTATATCAATTTCATCAACGGCGCTCCATGGGACAGTTTCAACATGCTTTCCATTAATGGAAATAAGAGTTATTACGCTGTTGTGCTCCCCTAACACAAGGACAGCTCTTGTATCTTTTTCATAAGCGTGATTGTATTGGAATTTATAGATTATACCGCCGCCGTAATATGGATAGCCTTGCAAACACCAATCGCCCAAACGCAGCTTTTGCGGCTCGGTAATAATTTGCCTTTCCAAATCAACAGCAAAATCACCGATAATAAAAATATCTTCCAATTCCATCTTATTAATATAACTGCACTGCAAAGTTATTTCATTTTCTCCGGCTTGAATATTGCAAAGCTTTATTTTATGCATACACCTATCAATAAAGTGCGCCTCGCAGGACATATCCTGAAGCCTACCGTTTAGCAATACATTAAAATATGGGCTTTGCTCCAAGACAAGAAAAACAGGAGTTTGGGGTATATCTCTTACAAAAAAACTAAATCTAAGCTCAACCTTTGTTCCGTCATAAGGATTGCTTTCGTTAGCCCATAAATACCTTTGTGGGGCGCCGTTATAATAAATCTGCTGCATGTTGAATAGAGAGCGTATTTCCCTTTGAGCCTTCCATAAATCGGTTTGCTGTTCCTTTTTTAACAAACCGCCGTCCTCGCCGGCTGAATATGTGCATTTATCAAGCACAAGTACATTTGGCATTGTCCGCTCAAAAGATATGCAAGGCCCAAAAGCTGCATAGATTTCATCGCCCGCATGTGGATGCCTATATGAGAGCTCTGCTTTTTTTATTAAGGGCTGTTCGCTTTTATCCACTATAAAAGCTTTGCTATCAGCTTTTTTAAGCATGGTAACAAACCGTATTTTGCCGTCTATAATTTCAACTTCAATATCTTTGTATGTATTTGTCAGAAAATCGTATTGCGTTACCTTGCCATACGAACTAAGCTCTACAATAATCTCATGATTCTTTTGCCTATCGTTATTAACAAGGATAGCTATTTGTGCATTGGCATCCTCACGAAGCATTGTCAAAACGCTCGGTTCTTCAATAAAGTTCGTGGATTGTACGCTTATCTTACGCGGCAAAGCACTAATAAACCGTATTGCATGAGAATAATCAGACACCAAGGCAATATTTTCATGGTAATAAATCCGGTTGATTCTTTCATCTGTCTTTCCGTCAATCATTGTTGCTGCGGGCAAAACAGCTATTACTTTGCCGCCTTTATCCAAAAACTCAAGCAGCAAATCAACCGTTTTAGAAAACAATGTTTCGACAGGCGGGATAACGACATATTTATAGCTGGCTTTATTAACTACAAAGCTACTATCCCTTATTGCGACTTCTTCTTCAATAATTAGTTCATCGCCCAAATCAAAATCCTGATGAATACCTAAAACAGCCTTAACAAAATTATTAAATTCATTGCCCAGCTTATTTAGTTTCACAATATGCTCATCAGTCCAACCCATGTCGGAATCCCAATTTTCCAGATTTTCATTAATATCGCTTCCGGCCATCGTCCAAATTGTGGATTGGGGGTGAATAATAAGAATCTCCCTTAAAACATCACCGAATTGGGCTAAAACAGAAAATCTTGCAAAATAATCTTCTATTATATGGGAATGCTCCCACCATGTAGTATTATAATTAAAACTCGGCGGATAATCCCTTTTTCTCAAGCCTTTTAGCGTATAAAAGAAAAGGTGCTGGCAGCGAACGTTTACGCCCATAACAAACTGCCAATCCCCAACCCATTTTTGCCCCTCAAAATCCAACTGCCAGCCACAACAGCCATAGGTTTCGGTCAGCACCCTTTTTTTGCCGTATTGATTTGCAACGCTTGTACACTGCTTAACCGTCAGCCATTCTTCCGTCTGTTCGCCCAATATGTCTACCCCCGGCAAATCAATATAACGGTAATGAGGCATAATCGCTCCGCTTGTTCGTGTGTTGTAACCTAAATCGTTTTCAAAAATCAAGTGCCCCGTTAGTAAAAGTTTGTTTTTATTGCACCAATCGCTAAGCTGCTTGAAATAGCTTTCGGAAAATAACTGCGTTAACGTTTTATAATAATCATGCCGGGTTTTTTTGCTAGTTTCACTTTTAACGAAAAGGTCAAGAAGGTAGGATGTTATGCTATAGCCACGCTTTTCTTCAAAATAAGTCTCGAAATTATTAGTCCATGGCAGCCACGGTCGGCCTTTTGTGAATCGGCTAAAAAAATCGCATACATTGGGCTCGTCCGTAAAAAAACCGCATATCTTTTTGCAGAAACAACCATCAAATCTTTGTTTGTATTTTTCATGAGTAAGCTCAATAAATCTTTCAACAGAAGATGCATTTAAGTTATCCGAAGGCGGAAAGCCGTTATACCATTCGTGTTCGGAGGATTTTTCTATGTGAAAAATCGGTTTCCCATCCTTCATTTCAAGGGTTAGTGCCGTAGCCCTAAAATCGTCGCAAGATTGCGACACCATACCGCCGGCCATACCGGATGGCCATTTATCTTCGTCATATATCCACACCTGCATGTTTTCATGTTCGCCTTGCTCTATGGATGCTTCTACGCAATCAAACCATTCATCGGATAAATAAGGCGTTTCAAGCCCTTCTCTAGAATGTATGAAAAAGCCGCCCATTTTTTGCTGTTTCATGTCTTTTATTTGTTGGATCAATTCTTCTTTTTTTAATTCGTAATTCCATGCCCAAAATGGCAGAGAACGAAATTCGGGGCTGGGATTGTTCAATTGCTCTTGTAGTTTTTTTATCATATTATGCACCCTTCTAACCCTTCACAGCACCGCCGGTTAGACCGCCGATAAAATATTTTTGCGTAAATAAGAAAAAGAAAACTAGGGGTATAAGGACTATACAAACCGCAGCCGACAGCGGGCCCCAATCCGTACCAAACTGGGCCGAAAACGAAACGACGCCGATAGGAATTGTTTTCATCGGGGATGAAGCAAGCTCTACAGAAGCCCAAAGCAGTTCTCCCCACCAAGACACAAATAGGAATATAGCATTAGTAGCAATAGCAGGAACCATCAGAGGGCTTGCTATTTTCAAAAATGTCCTAACTTCTCCATAGCCATCAACCTGCGCTGCTTCGATCAACTCGTTAGGCAGTGTATTAAAGAAATTTGTAAAAATAAAAATTGTCATGGGCAATCCCCATCCTATATACGGCAAAATAAGCGCCGCATGTGTTCCTGTAATGCCAAGCCTGCTGGTTATAATATACATAGGCATTATCGTCGCTTCGGAAGGAACCATTGTACATGATAAAATAACCATTATTATAAGCCACGAAAACTTAATATTAAACCTAGAAAGCGCATAGCCCGCCATAGAACCAGTTATTAGGGTCGCTATAAGTGTTAGGGCAACAACAATAATGCTGTTAAAAAAATAACTACCCATATTGGCTACAGTCCAGGCATTTACATAGTTCTCAATTCGAAATACCTCCGGCAAACCCCATATATTTAAATAAAACTCCTTTGTTTCCTTAAAAGATGTTAATATGACAAATATTACGGGGTAAATAGTTATGATTATAAACGCAAGAATAACGATCCTGCTTATTATTTTCACTGCCTTGTCGTCGTTTTTAATAGTGTCGTTTTTAATAGTTTTAGAATTCATAACTCTCCCCCTTTAATAATTTGTTAATAACAGAAACAATAAGTATTATAATTATCATCATAATAACACCCATAGCCGCCGAATAACCGTATTCATTGAATACAAACGCCGTTTTTATCATATTTATGGGCATCGTGTATGAAGCCGTACCAGGGCCTCCGCCTGTCATAACAAAAACGATATCATATGTTTTAAAGCACGTAACAAGCGTATATATACATGATATATGTATTGTGGGTTTTATCATTGGCAAGATGATTTTAGAGACTTGCTGAAAATACGTGGCGCCGTCCAGCTTGCTTGATTCAAACAAGGAATCTGGAAGCATCTGCATTGAAGCAAAGGTGAGCATCATGGTTAATCCGGACATTTTCCATATATTAACAAAGGATATGCACCACATTACAAGTGATGAATCCTCAAGCCATGCCTGTGTAAGGCTTCCAAGACCTATAAGCTTGAAAAAGCTGTTTAAAATACCCATTTCCGAATTAAAAAAGAATGTAAACAGCAAACCGACTATTGCCGCGGGAAGCATAACTGGCATAAAAATAACCAAGCGGTAAAACGCACCTTCACGTCGGCTAACTTTATAAATAAATAAGGCCAAAACTAATCCTAACAATACGCTTCCGATTGTAGAAACAAGCGCAAGGAAAACAGAATTAAATATACTTTTTCGAACTATTGGGTCATTAAATGCCCGCGCATAGTTTGATATTCCAACCCAACTGTCTTTTAAAAATCCGTCCCAGTTTCTAAAAGACAATATCAAATTCCAAAAAAACGGAATATATACAGAATATGTCATGAATACAAACGCTGGCAAAAGGAACAAAAGAATAATCCATAACTTAGTTTTTTTCGGGTTGTAATTTTTTAATTTTTGGTTCATTTTATAACCCTCTTTCAACGAAATTAATAGAAAAATCACGCAGACAGTAACATTTTATAATGTTCGCAAATCTGCGTGACATTCTAACTTCTGTGCTATTTTTTAGGCTGAAAAGGAGTGCCTTGGTAATAGATATGGGGGCAGTGTTGAATTTTTATCTACTAATCCCAGCACGAATCTGCTCAAGCGCTTCCTGTGCAGCAGCAACGCCCTGACCTAAAACAACCTCAGCTAAAGCTTGATTGCCTAAATAATCTTTAAGCCTTGCATCCATATTTGCAAATTCAAACGGATATACCGCCGAAGAAAGCTCGACAACAGCTTTTGTTGTTGGATCATTTACTTCAACCAGCTTGTTTGCTATTGGGAATCCGGCGTTTGCATGAATCTGTTGAACCGGTACGCTTGTATATGTTTTTAATACTTCAACAGCAGCATCTGGGTCAGCTACATTTGAAGGAATAAACAGACCATCGCATCCGCCCAATATAGCATTTGTAGCGCCCATAGAAGGCCATGGAATAAGTACAGTGTTAAACGGAGCTTCTTCAATAGTTCCGCCAACGCCAGAAGCTATGTCTGCAATAATGGCAATTTTGCCTTGATAAAAACCAGCTTTGATTTCATCGCGCTTAACAGTAACAGCGCCTTTGCCTGGATACATATACTGATTATCGTAAAGACCTTTTACGTTTGTAAACACTTTTTCAAACAATGCATCTGTAGCAGGAATTTCTGCACTTGCCATTTGTTCCAAATTGCCTGCGGAAGCACTTAAACTAAGGATACCGTTTCTAAAGAACCAGTCGCCTTGCTGATTGTCTGTATTCAATCCCATTGGGAAAATATCCTTGTCTTTAAGCTGTTTGCAAACATCAACAAACTGATCCCAGTTCCAATTTTCAGGAATTGTTATGCCATTGGCATCAAGCAGGTCTTTGTTCGCAATCATCAAGGAAAAGTTTGAGTTAATCGGAATACCATAGTATTTTCCATCAAACTTTCCTGTGTTAAGAGCGGATTCGTAGAAACTGTTCTTCCATTCGCCGCCATTAGCCTCTAGGTATGGAGTCAGATCCAAAGCCATGTTGCTGTCAATAAGCGGGCGCATATTTTGCGGCCAGTATTGGTAAACATCGGCCGGAGAATTAGAAGCAATACCTGTTCTTATAACTGTGTCTAGATTGCCCCAGTCAACTTGTAGGGATTCTATGTTGTATTTGTCTGCCAAAAGGCTTTGAAGTTCTGCTACCATAGGTTCGCCTGATGAATATTCAACGATCTTGCCATAAAACTTAATATCTTTTTTAGTCATTTGCTGTGGTTCATCTGTTGGCGCTTGGTTATTAGCATCTTGTTCATTGTTATTTTGCTGATTGTTATTTTGCTGTAAATCCTCTGCTTGTTGGGTAGGCGAAGGTTCTGTTGGTTTGTTTTCAGCTCATCCCATTAGCGATATAGAAAAAAGCATAATTGCGGCACTAGATAAAGCCATTATTTTTTTCATTGTAACACCTCCATA
>CAYVCG010000074.1:0-9010 GCA_964449985.1 uncultured Defluviitaleaceae bacterium | reverse complement strand
CTTCTATTATTATAACACCTAATATCATACAAGCAAATGAATTTCCTTTAGAAATTGAATAAATATATTTAGAAATCTCATTTTTATCCATCGTCATAGCGCATATTATGCTGATAAGGCTCCCAATGAAAATAGCTAATCCAACCTCACCGATAAGAGATATAATAATAGATGAAAATGCAAATAAGAGAGCCAATGGCATTAATAGCACAGTCAGAGAAAACAAAATCGTAAACACTATTAATATAAAGAATGCTGCCGCCCCGTTTTTTATGACTTCATTCAATTCCTTTTCAAGCAAAATACTTTGCTGCTCCATAAAGCTTTTTTTAATAAAGTATAAAACAATGCACGAAAATATGTTAAGGCTAGCAGCTATTATTTTAAATACAAACAGAGGGATAACATTACTATAACTAATATAGTTTTGCACAGGGCGCGATTTCATAAACAAATCGAATATACTCATGCCTTTTATTATCGTTTGTGTATTTTTATATTCGTTTGATACGATGGCATTAGAGGATAATAAACTGATCTTTCCGCTAAGATTGGCCTTTGGGTTTATTTTTATTTGGGAGAAGAAAGAATATACATCTCCGTGATAATCTCCGTTTATTTCTATTTCTGAAAAAAAGCTTATTATATAACCAGAGGAGTTTCCTTCGATTTTGGATTTTGTAAGCAAAAAAAGAAACCCACCAACCATATCCGCTTTAAAAACGTCATTTTCATAGACAAACATTTGCGGCCATGGTTTAATAGTGTTTTCGCTGGTTCCGGCAACAAAGCAAAGGCTTAAAGGTCCAAAGCTTAAGAACAGCGACAACAGTATTAGGATGAGTTTCTTCTTTAACATTATGCTTCAACCTTATCTTTTTTGCGAATAAACTGAATAGCCAGAATGGCAATGAAAGCAATCAAAATCCCATATTTATAATCGGACATAAACCTGGCACAGTTTAGAGCAAACGTAGTCACTACATTAATAAATGAATTTGAGTATTCCGTAATCAGATTTAGCATAGGTTTCATAAAGCTTACATAAGAACCAATAAAGCTTGCGCTTTCCAAATAGTCTATTATTTGGTCTCGGTTTATGGCAAATAAAAACCCAATACCAAGCAAAACGGAGGCAAAACCTATTATAACAGTAATAATGTTATCCAGCAAACTCGTACGCTTTTCGTATATAACGCCGCATTCTTCGATTTTTGCCATAACAGCCGTTTCAAATCCGTCCATAGGGGAGACAAGCTCTAGTTCTGAGAATTCCGACATTATTTCGTCATATGCCAAAAAATCAGACATACACTTTTCGCATAATGCAAGATGAGCGTTTAACGCTTTTGCTTCATTCGCTGATATAGTGTTATCCATGTATTTCATTATTAATCCGTCAGCCTTGCTACACTCCATAACTTTCACCTTCTCTCATTCCAAGCAATGAATCCTTTAACATTTTTCTTCCTCTGAAAATGCGGTTTTTGACCTTCGATAGCGGTTCGTTTATTATATCGGCAATTTCCTGATAAGAAAGACCTTGTTGATGATATAAAACGATTGGTATTTTATACATTTCTGGAAGATTATTAACAACATCGTCAAGCTTTTGCTTGCGTTCTTTTTCGATATATGTACTCTCGGGGGAATCGTTTGTCGCCATGTCATAATCGATTTCTTCGTATGACACGGTTTCCTGCTTTTTCTTACGCCGAAAATCAATAACGTGATTTGTTGTGATGCGTATGACCCATGTCGAGAATTTATAGTCCGGATAATACTTATCAAGGTTCTTATAAATCTTTACAAACACATCCTGAGCCAAATCATTGGCCTCCTCACGGTCTGTCACCATTCGGAGAATAATTGAATATACAAGATTTTTATACCTTGTTACAAGCTCTGTAAAGTAGCTATTATCGCCGTTTAGGCATTCTTTTATCAATTCAAAGTCACTCATGGACTTGATTTGCGTAAGCATAAACATCACCATACTTATATACGATATTTTCTCAAAAAAAGTTTAAAATTATTAAATTATTATTTAAATATAGGAAACAGGAATATTATTTTTTTTGCAAAACTTCTTTATGTATTCGTCCCAAATGGCTTCGACGGATTTATCGAGAGAAAAAACCTTTTGAGAAGCGCCCGTTGTTATAAGCACCTCGCCGCTTTCGAACAAAATATTCAAAAACATAGCGGAAGCACCATCGGCAAGCTTTTGCATATTATCCCTAGGAAGGGAAAACACAAGCTTCATTATTCGAGGACGAGGGGAACCTTTTATGATATTAAAGATATACGGCCTAAGCTTTTTCCATGAAATATAGTTTTTAACACTACTTTCGGTTTCTTCTTTAATCTCAAGCAAACCGTCAATATTAAACTGAATGAATGAGTTTATAACCGCTGATCTGACCTCGAATTTGTCAAATACTTCTTCTTTTAGAAGCATGTTCATAAAACACTTTATTTCGGATTGCGGAATGTTTAACGCAAGCAAATATGCCACCTCAAAAATAATTAATATAATGCTTCCCTTGTTTTCTTTCTTGTGACCTCCATTAAGCCAAGGCTTGTCATGCCGACAACGTTGGCGCTTATTCGGTCTTTTTTAAGCTCATTTGAAAACTCTGATATTAAAGCGTTTTTACTTTCGATCTGTTTCATATCAATAAAATCTACGATAATAATGCCGCTTAGATTTCTAATGCGCATCTGGCGCGCAATCTCTCTGCATGCCTCAATGTTCAACTTTAATGACGATTTTTCATGGTTTCCTTTGCCGGAAAATTTCCCGCTATTAACATCTATAACATAACACGCTTCCGTTCGTTCTATTATAATAAATCCGCCGGAATTTAGCCATACCTTTTTGTTGGTAATTTTGCGTATATGGCTATTTATGTCATAGAAATCAAATATGGATTTTTGTTCGGAATACAGTTTGATTCTGTCCTGCGCATTAGGAAAATATGCACTGACGAAATTTTTTGCCTCTTCAAACTGTTCTGGATCGTTTATGACGACCTCGTCTGTTTGCTCGTTAAATAAGTCTTTCAGGTTTCTTCCTATAACATTTTTTTCCTGAAATATGACGCAGGGCAGCTTTTGATACTGCCAATATCTGTCTATATCGCTAAATTTTTGTAATAATTCATTTATTTCTGATTCAATTATTTCTGGCAGGCTTCCGCTGCTGTTTGTGCGAAGGATCAGCTCATAACCTGAAGGGATTAATTGCTCTGCTATGTTGCGCAGTCTTTTTTTCTCAGCATCATCTTCGATCTTTTTTGATATAGCAACGTTGCTTCCTTCAAGCCCTGTCTTAATCAAGATGCAATACCTGCCGGAAAGCGAAAGCTGCGTCGTTAGATAAGAGCCTTTTTCGCAGTATTCGTCTTTAACAGCCTGGACAAGTATAGTGTCACCTTTTTTAATTAGCAACTTTTTGTCATGAGAATAAAGATGGGCTTCCTTTTTATCGCTCAAAAACAAAAAACCGTTTCTGCCTTGACCAATGTCAACAAAAGCGAACTGATTAGTCAAGATGTTTTTGACGATCCCGGCGTAAATATTACCTACTATGGAGCCGCCAGTCTTGCTATCTGTTATGTATTCCACAAGACCTTTTCCATCTATCACGGCTGTTTTTATTGAATCAGGAGAACAATCAATTATTATTTTATTCATTATTTCAATTTGCCCCTAAAATTAGTTTTTCACGAACGTATTTTATAGCAGCAGGTTCGTATTCTATGCATAAGGTTTTGTAAATATATTCTATAACGACATCGGCTTTAAGGTTTTTCATGCTTCCGGCTGATAATGTCATCTCTATGGTTATATTCTCGTCATCTGATTTATTTTTAACATCAAAGATGTCTTGCCGGATATCGACTTCGGACAAGCCGCTTTTTGTTTTTTTCGTAACGGTTATTTCATCTGCTTCTAATATTTTAGCTATAATTTCGTCAAGACTGTTTTTAATAGTGTCGTTAATCGGAAGTGTCGCTAAATAAATTGCTTTATTAACTAATGCGGCGCCGCTTTTTTCGTTCTCGAAAAGCAATACGGTGGATGTTATTTGTATACCGTCCGGCAGTTTTTCGTTTAGTTTATTTATTATAGTTTGGGTTTCAAGTTTTTCATCAAGCTCAATATCTATATATTCATTTAGGCCTTCTACTCCAAGAGGCAAGGGCAAGGCAAAACTCATCTGCTGGTGTGGGTTAAAGCCATTTGAGTATGAAATCGGAAGACCTGCTCTTTTTATGGAGCGCTGGAACATATTTAATAAATCTAGATGCCCAAGGAAACGTACTGCTCCCATTTTAGTAAAAGTCAGCCTGTATTTATTTCTCAATGCAAACACCTCCACCAAAAGCAGACGCACCGCAGCCCGAGCAAAACGATCTGCAATCAGCTGTAGTTTCAGAATTTAAAGCTTTATTTGCTTCATTAATCAAAAACTGTTTTGTTATGCCGGGTGAAATATGATCCCATGGCAAAATTTCATCAAAACTACGTTCTCTTTGCGTATAGAAGTTTAAATCTATACCGCATTGCTCCAAAGCTTTTAACCATGTATCAAAATTAAAAAACTCTGTCCATCCATCAAATCTAGCGCCAAGTTCCCACGCTCTAACGATCACTTTTCCTATTTTTCTGTCTCCTCTTGCTATTAAGCCTTCCAAAACACTTGTGTTGGCATCATGGTGGTTATATTTTATTTGTTTGCTTTTAATGCTTGATTTAATAATTCTATGCTTTTCTATAAACTGCTCCCTGCTGTTTTGAGCAGCCCATTGAAATGGCGTAAACGGTTTAGGCACAAAACACGACGAGCTTAAAACAATGCTCGGTGGACGCGGCCTTTTTTCTCTGGGTAGTTCATAATACTTGCTTATGATTTTTTCACCCATTTGGCCGATCGCTTCCAAATCCTCATTGGTTTCAGTAGGCAGACCGGTCATAAAATAAAGCTTAACTCTATCCCATCCACCTTCAAAGGCAAGCTTGCAGCCATTTAATATTTCATCTTCGCTAATATTTTTATTTATAACATCCCTTAAACGTTGGCTTCCGGCTTCTGGGGCGAATGTCAGGCTGGATTTGCGAACTTCCTGAACTTTCTGCATCAATTGCAAGTTAAATGCATCTATCCTTAATGACGGAAGAGACAAATTAACGCGTTGCGCGCTGAAGTTATCTACGATTGTTTCGGAAAGCGCCTGAAAATCAGAATAATCCCCGGTGCTTAGGGAAACGAGGGAAATCTCTTCATGACCGGAATTTTCGACAAGCAGTTTTGCCTGCTCTAATAAACGTTCTTTCTTTTTCTCACGGATAGGCCGGTATACAAACCCTGCTTGGCAGAAACGGCAACCGCGCATACAACCGCGGAATACCTCTAGCGTAACCCTGTCATGGACGGTTTCCATAAGAGGAACGAGCTGTTTATCTGGGTAAAACGATTCCGTCATGTCATTTACTATGACTTTTTTAATGGCGCTTGGAGCCTTATCGTTATTCGCATTAAATGATTTAATCGTTCCGTCGTCATTGTATTCTACATCATAATACTTCGGTACATAAACGCCTTCCACACTAAGCAGTTTTAAAAGAAAATCCTCTTTAGAGCCACCATTGTTTTTATTTTGCTTGTAAATATCCAATATCTGGTCTAAGCTTGATTCCCCTTCTCCTATATAAAAAAAGTCAACTATATCGGCAAGCGGTTCTGGATTAAATGCACAAGGCCCTCCGGCACAGATGATAGGGGATTTTTCATCCCTGTCTGCGGAAAATATCGGTATGCCGGAAAGATCAAGCATGTTTACGATGTTTGTATAGCTCATTTCGTATTGTAAAGTAAACCCGACAAAATCGAATTTGTTGACGGCGGTGTATGTTTCGAGAGAAAATAGGGCATAGCTGTTTTCCCTCATTATACTTTCCATATCTGCCCAAGGCGCAAAGACGCGTTCGCAATAGCAATCTTCTCGCCTGTTCAAAAAATAATACAGTATTTGAAGCCCCAAATGGCTCATACCGATTTCATAAACATCCGGAAAACAAAACGCAAACCGTATATCTATATTGTTTAAATCCTTTTTTACCATATTGATTTCTTTGCCTATATATCTTGCAGGCTTTGAAACCTTCAGAAGCAATTGTTGCGGCATGGGAATTTCGTTTTCATATTTATTTTTCAAGCTTGTCATCAGTGCTCCTCCAAAATTAGCGTTTGCTGGTTGTACGCTTGATTATATCACGTAAAGATTTAAAAAACAACAATATTGCTTTTTTGTATTGCCGCAAAACTTTGGCGGTTGGTGTCATATTATTTTTATAGTAAAGCAGACAAATTTACAAATTTTTAAGGTTTGGTTTTATATAATTGTATCATGCTTTTATACGAGGGGGATAAGGAATGCAAATGGAAGTTTATGCGGATATTGTTTTTCTTATCAACTTGGTTATGGATTACTTTATATTTTGGATAACAGCTAAGCTATGCAAAAAGAAAGTATCATGGCTTCGGATGTTTTTCGGGGCATTGGTGAGCGCATTAGTTTACTGTGTCATGATGTTTATTCCCCCGTTGTTTGCTTTAATGAACATATTATCTGCTGTTATAATACTCATGCTGGGCCTATACATAACATTCTTGCCAAAATCAATTAAGGAAATGCTTAAATACATAATTATCGCTCATATTAGTGCTTTTGCTGTCGGAGGGGCAGGCATTGCTTTGTTTTATATGACAAATATCGGCAGCACAATCGGAAATTTCATTAGCTTTACCGTTAGAAATTTTTCCGTTAAAGTATTGATTTCCTCGGTGTGCTTTTCATACATACTTATTAAGCTGTTTATACATGTAGGAAGAAAACTTGCAATCAAAAAGCAGCAGTTTTATTCCATCAGGATATTTTTTCAAGAAAGCTTCGCATCTATAGAAGCCCTTGTGGACACCGGCAACACACTATATGATCCTATATCAAACGAACCCGTAATTATTGCAGAATATGAAAGCATTAAAAGCATCTTGCCGGACAGTGTCAGGCTGTTGTTTTATGAGCAGAAAGAGGACGACTTGGAGCGTGTTTTATCCAGCGTTTTAAACACTCCATTTGCAGGGAGAATACGCATGATTCCGTTTTCCAGCCTTGGCAAAAAAAACGGAATGCTCATAGGCTTTAAGCCGGACAGAGTTGAGCTTACTACAGATGGAGATAATGTCATTATTAGTGATGTTGTCATCGGGATTTATAACCTAAAGCTTACAAAGGAGAATACATATCAGGCTTTACTTAATCCTGCGTTGTGCAAATAAATAACTGCTGAATAAGTATCAAATAGGTTTTTAATGACTGCTTAATTAGCGGTTGCATAATATGTTTTATGGGAGGTTTATAAATTGGGCGCGCTTGAAAATCTTTACTTTAGGATTAAATCATTGATTAATAAACTTATTATACGTATCAGTAAGGATGAAGATACTATTTACTATATTGGAGGAAGCGAAGTGCTTCCTATGCCGCTTAAAGCTGATGAAGAGGCCGATTTACTAGACCGTCTTGGTGGCGAGGATGATGTTTATGTAAAATCAGTTTTGATTGAAAGAAATTTGCGGCTTGTTGTTTATATCGCGAGAAAGTTTGAAAATACGGGCATAAACGTTGAGGATTTGATATCTATAGGCACAATCGGCCTTATCAAAGCAATCAACACATTTAAAACGGACAAAAAAATAAAACTTGCCACATATGCATCAAGATGTATCGAAAACGAGATATTGATGTATTTGCGCAGAAATACGAGAATAAAGACTGAGGTATCTATCGATGAACCGTTAAACGTTGATTGGGAGGGTAATGAGCTTTTACTTTCGGATATTTTGGGCACGGAAGTTGATATTATCTATAGGGATATTGAAGACGAGGTGGATAAGGATTTATTGCAGATTGCATTAAACAAACTTAGTCTGAGAGAAAAGAGAATTGTTGAGCTTAGGTTTGGGCTTAACGGAAGCGGCAATGAAAAAACCCAAAAGGAAGTTGCAGACTTGCTTGGTATATCCCAATCATACATATCACGGCTGGAAAAGAAAATTATTTGCCGGCTAAAAAAAGAAATAAGCAGAATGGTATAAATTACAGATTATTAACAAAAACCCCGCAGGAACGGATTTAAGCCGAACTTGCGGGGTCTTTTAAAATATGTTTGCCCGAAATAAGGATGTTTCAAGTTGCGGATAACAAAAGGCTGCCTTTACAAATAGCTTGATAATTGATTTACAATTATATTAAAACATGTTAAAATATTAATTAGCAGGGGGAAGACACCCATAACAAAAAACGCACTGCGGGGGAAGGCACCCATAATAAAAAACAGATGAACCAGAGGTGATTATATTCAAAAGAATATTAGGGTTGTGGATCAAAAAGGCATGGTTTTGGCTTCCACATATGGCAAGCGCGCTCATCAGCTTGTTAAAAAGCAAAGGGCGGCGTGGATCAATAATGATGCCATCATGATTATACAGCCGGAGGAGGTTTTGAATTTGGATTTATCATTTACTGAGCCCAGAGAAACATTAAACCCAAACAGGATAATTGACGTTGACCAAATGGTTAAAACAGATAGCTGCCTTGAAGACAAGGTGATTTTGGATATTGCTAAGCGCAGGGTAGATGCAAAGCGTGACCTTATGGGGCAGGTGCTTGATTTTTGCTTGCTTCTTATATGGTTAACTTTAGTTGTGGCGATTCAAGACACATTTTATAGGTTTGTAATGGCGATGTTTTTTTTCACTTTTTGGGGAATCAGGCTTACCGTACGGGTTGTTAAGTTTGCTAAGCCATCATTCAAGAACGGCATAGCTACATACTTTAAAGAACGCAGAAGGCACAAAATAGAGTATGAATACAGCAGACTTAAAAAAATGAGCTCAGATGCGGTTATGGAACTTAATAAATAACAGAAACCCCGCAGG
>CAYVCG010000073.1:4044-9816 GCA_964449985.1 uncultured Defluviitaleaceae bacterium | reverse complement strand
TGGACAATAAGGGACTCGAACCCCTGACTTCATCCACGTCAAGGATGCACTCTACCAGCTGAGTTAATTGTCCAAGCGATTTTTTTCATATTATCACAAGGACAATTAATTGTCAAGCCCTGTTTCCTAAGATTGCCACCAATTATGCCCATTAAAAACATTACTGCGATGATATTCTTGCTAATTCGATCTGTTTAGGTGTTGGGTTTAATACGGCAATTGGAGTGTGCATATTAATGTATGCCACATCAATACCCAAAGCAATGCCAAGCTGCCTTAGCGGGATATAAACTCTATTGTTCTTAGGATTTATCGTTGCCTTAACCAAAACCCCGTTTTCATCTGCCATAGTTATCGGGATCCCGTTAAGTATCATTTCAGAGGAATTAATTTTAAATGTAACTGTTCTAAGATGAGAGCCACTTCCATACATTATTGTCACGGTATTATTCTTACCGTCCCAAATAACGTTTTCATTAGGAATACCCAACGCATTAGCAACTGCTCTAAGCGGAAGCATAGCTCTGTTTGAGACGGGGTCTATATAACATTCATCAGGCATTGTTTCTTCTTTGTCATCAATAATTATTATTGATGTTCCTATAACAACCTGAATGTTGCGCATTCCTTCTGTTTGAGAATCCCCAGTCTGATGCCCTCCAATCTGTATATAATCAAAAACCAAACCCTCACTCTGGAACATACCGCTGTTATCATAATCCCTTGCAGACGGATCAAATGTTTCAACCCACGAATCTCCACCAATTACTACAGCATAGTTGCCCTGTGCAGCAAATTTATATATTTTAACTCCTAGTCTGCTTATAGTAAACTGAGATGCCCTTGTTGATTCATAGTCGATAGGGATTTTAATATGCGAATCACTAAACTTTGGGGTTCCGAGCACTATATTCCCATAATCAATCTTTAACGAATCTTCTTTAATCGGATTAAACGTTATATCAGTAGTTGCATAGCTTGATGCAGCTATAGACTCTTTAATGGAGAGCGTTAAATCCTTGTTGGCAGAAAGAACACCGGGTGCTTTTTCAATAATTGAAATATCAGCAACACTATATGTCTGCCATCCGACAGCAACATTCGTTCTTGTAGCAGTAACAGAAATAGGCGCAGAAATACGAGCAATATTAAGCCGCACCTCATCCTCAACAGCATTGCCCCCAACATTAATATAAACATCACCAGTAAAATCAGCCGCCGCATTTATGCTTGCGTTAAACAGAAAAGATGCTTTAACGTCGTCCGCAATAGAGGAGTCCGCCTTAAGCGTAATCTTATTTCCGGTCTGTGATGCTACGCTTAAACCCGAAACAGTGTCAGGGCGATAAATATTGAAGCTATGGAACTTTACTCCCTCTAACTCTCTTCCATCAAAATCGGTCAATGTGAATTCTAGATTACTCGTAGCATTCCAAGAACCGATTTCTTTTTCATAAAATCTAATGGTGACGGCATTTCCATTATCTATACCCGCGAGAATATTCTTTTTGCCAGAATATGCAGATGTCGGTCTTGCTTGAGAGCTATCAAAGGTGAGATCAATATTAGCCCTTACTGCGGCAGACAAACTCATAACAGAACCAAAAGACAACAATATAAGAATAAATGATATTAACAATATAAGTTTTTTCAAAACAACAGCCTCCTTATCAATGTTATTTACAATATACTTATCGTCAATTATATACTTTTATCACACACAATACTAGTGTTTTACGTAATTTAACAATTTTATAAAAATTTTTACATACTTTCTTTTAGCCTAATTTTAAAATGCAGCAATCAACCGAGTCATGCCCCTACATAAATCCAGACTTTACGCCGTTAGAAATGTTAGTATTTGTCAACATCGTAAAAGGCTACCGGCAAATGCCGACAGCCCTTTACATTAATTATTTAATTATAAATTTCATGCATTTATTCAACACTATATTTAACCGTAAATTTAAAACTGTATGATGGGAAAAGATCAGGATATTTAACACCGCTTATAGTTATTTGTCCATCCTCTTCCGGAGAGAAATCAACAGTCAAAGCGTTGCCGTTGGCAGTTGCTACGCCTTTGTCCGTTTTGATATTGCCGCCAATCTGCGCGCCAAACGTTATTACCAGCTTGCCGTCAGCATTAACAGATGCAACAGGCGCCCACAAGCCCATGGCTTCTGTAACTGTGATCTTAGCACTTCCGGCAGTACTGTCATCAAATTTCACATTAACAGTGTAGTCACCTGCTGAAGGAGCAGATGCAACCTTTAAAACAGCAGTTCCGTTTTCAATAACAGCTTGTGCGCCAGCGAATGAAACAACAGCGCCGTCAAACGCCGGGTCAACGCTTACAGGTATATTAGCAGCCAAACCTTCAACGATTGAGGAAACGCCAAGCGTTACATCAATATCCTTAATATCCTCAGTATAAGATCCAACGAAATGATATGTTCCGCTTCCCGCTGTATAAACGAATGCACCGTCTTCTATACCAACAAATTTAAGTCCGTCTCCGTCCTTTTTAAATACATCTTGACCACTTTCGGTTATAGCTTTCAAATCGCTTATCGGAATAATGATTTTGGCCTGAGCATTAACCGGAACAGTAATGTCCCAAACGAGACCATTTTCATTGTTTTCCCAATTGGATACAACTTTACCGATAACTGTATCCACAGAGCCTTTAGCGTAAGACAATTCACTTTCAATACCAGGGCGGAAAGTAATTTGTTTATAAGCAGCAGCTGTTTGGGTTATACCAGCAAGACCTTTATACATCCAAGTTACTGGCCCACCGCCAAACATTGTATGGTTCAAGGAATCCCATTGAGCCCATTTAACTACACCGCCAGCAGGAAGCCAGCTGTTAAAGTTATATCCAGGGGTATCCCAGTATTCCCATAAAGTAGTAGCGCCGCTGTCCAACATAAATCCGAATGAGTATTTATTAGGATTTATAGTTGTGTCAAGCAATTCTTTATGTTTGTTAGCGTTAGATAAAGCATCATATAATGATTTTGTTCCTAAAACGCCGGTTCTCATTGTATATCCTGCTCTTTTAACCGCTTGAACAGCGAGGTCAAGCGTATGAGCCACTGATTCCTCAGTATTAGGAATATCAAAATCAAGGAACATACCAGCTGTTGTTTCATATCTTAATACATTATCTCTGCCGTATGTGCTGATTAATCTTGCGCGCATATTGCTCATATAAGCATCCAGCTCAGTATGGTCACGCCCGGTTACTTCAGCCATTTTTGCAAGAAGCATACCACTAAAATAATAATATGTTGCTGAAAGGAATCCTCTGTCAATAAGGCCATCTTGATTGTCATATCCCAACCAGTCGCCATAAGTGTTAAACGTAATTAAATAATTATTAGCTTGAGTTTTATAGAACTCAAATATTTTAACGAGCGAATCCCAAGCAAGGTCAATATAATAACGGTCGCCTGTCTGCATATATGTCTCATATGGGAAAATAAAGTATGCCGATGCCCATGGTGTGTCATAAGGCGTTGGGATACCATTTGCTTCCGGCCAAGGCACAATAACAATAGGATATCCATCAGGGCGAATACTTTGAATCATACTCTGAATATATGCTTCCGCAATTGTATAATCGTTAAGCATAAGCGCAGATGATTCTTTCGTTACCGCAGCGTCACCCGTCCAACCGTTCTTTTCACGTTGAGGGCAGTCAGTATAAACACCGCCTATCATATTAGAAAGCTGTGATTTTAAAGACATATCATAAATCTTGTTTAATCTCTCATTAGAACTTTCGAATGAACCTGTTATATCAATATCCTCGCTTATAAAGCAAGCCGTGAAATCGTTAAAGTCAAGATTTTCTATATCTCCGCTAACGTCAATATATTTAAACCCAGTATAGGAAAATCTTGGAACAAATACATCATCGCCGCCGGAAAGCGTAAAGTTGTGATAAGGCTCATGGAACGTTGTATTAGCGAAAATCGTTCCGTCGCTATTAAGCATTTCTGCATATTTAACTTTTATTACATCGCCTTTATTACCTTTTGTTTCCAATTTAACATAGCCCTGCATATTCTGGCCAAAGTCTACCACATAACTCTCGCTTAATGCTTGAGGAACAAGACCGTTCCATTTTGCTGAATCAATTGTATCAAAATTATCTTCCCAAACAACATTTCCGCCTTGAATAACGCGAACATAATCAACAGCGCAATCCTCAGCTACAGTAACCCTAAAGCCCAAAGGCCCATTCATAGAGCCAGCAGGTATATTACGAGTATCTTTTAACACACCGTCTGTATAAGTTTTAACAGTCGTTCCAACTACCTCGATTTTCATTTCAGTCATTTGGCGAGTGTCGATACCAGCTTCAACAACCGCAACACTGCTCCAGTTTCCTGGCTGATGCAAGCGCAGAGTACTGCCACTCATTTGCCACATTGGTGGGTAAGGACTACCATTTCCAAATAAAAATCCTACTACGTTATCTGATTTAGCTCTAACCTCGATAGTAATATCTCCGCTAAATGATTGTTTTGTAGTAAAAGTGCCACAATTAGTCGGGAAAACAATCGCTCCATTACTAGTGTGCGGTTTAGTTTTATCCACTGAAGATGTCACTTTATTTACAGAAACAGGTTTATATTCCTTAATAACCTTATTCCCCGTATTTGAAGGCATAAATCTTGGAACAGTGAAGTTCCATTTGCTGCTACTAATTATATCAAAGTTATCTTCAAACAATACATTGCCAGATTTATCGGTAACTTTAACATAATCAACAAAGAAATCTTCATTTAAAGCCGCACGAAGACCGATAGGTCCGGATTTTCTTGCAGCATCCATGCTACGCGTATCAATTAAATCGCCGTCTAAATATGTTTTAATAGTGTTGCCATCTAATTCCACTTTCATAGTAAGCGGAGTATTAAATTGCACTTTTGCATTAGTGACCGAGCCGCTCTCACTCCAAGAACCCGGCATATGATATTTAAATTTGTTGCCATCTATTACATTAAATTGCCATAAAGCACCGTTAGGGTTGCCATTGCCAAAAACTAAGCCAAAAGCATCGCTTATTACCGTAACTTTAGCCTCGATAGTATAATCGCCGCTAAAGCTTTGCTTTGTATAGAAAATACCCATATTGGAAGTAAGATGAAGTTGACCATCTTCACTTGTCATGCCGGAGAACCTAGCTTTAGTCCAGCCAGTAGCCGGCATTTCATATTCAGGCGTATCCCAATTTGTTATAAGATTAGCATCAATGTCTTCGCCTGATGATAATGTCTCTCTTGTTATCTCGCGCAAGTTGCTTGCATACCAAGTTAAATCCGTAGCAACAAGCTGCGTTGTTCCATCTTTATAATAAATCTTTATAGCGCCTTTAGCACTGTCACCACCGGAGTTAATGCCGCTTGTCATAATTCCGATTGTATTAGCGCCTTCTCTAAGTAAAGGCAATATATCATATGTATTGTAATATCCGGCGATCTCAGGCTGAGGTTTTCTAGGGCCAAAAACGTTTTCGCCAATAACTTTGCCATTCATGCGCAATTCGATTATAGATAAGCTACCGATATAAGAGCGCGCACGGTCAATATTCGCAATTGGCTGATTAAGTGTAAAGTCTTTTCTTAATACTTTGCCTCCCCCAATGCTTGCGCCAAACAATTCCGCCGGAGCAGTCTCAAACGTTTTTTCTTGTGAAAAGCCGCTTTCAACACCATCACCGTCTTTAACATTAACCTTCCATGTATAAACTGTTTC
>CAYVCG010000073.1:0-3944 GCA_964449985.1 uncultured Defluviitaleaceae bacterium | reverse complement strand
ATGCTAATTGGCTTCTTTAACATTAAATCACTCCCTCTTCTTTTTTTGGTCTTTTTACCGAATAACATTTGATCTGATTTCACATTTAGCTCCCCTTTCAGGTATTCGATCTCAAGCCAAACCTGACTCTTATCTAAATTACATTATAACACCATCCCGAAAATTTGTATATATTTTTAAACTATTTTATTATAGCAAATCCATATTTGTGATTTATGCCGATAAAGCCCTCTCTAATTATCCCAAACTTATTAAATATATTATCCTAAGTGTCTTTGGATTTTTCATACCCCTTTGTTTTGCCTGCGTATATGTTTTCAAGATAATTGCATATGCGTACGTATTGAATTATAATTAATTTATAATTTGGCAATTACTTTATTAAATTAAATATTAAATTAAACAGGAGTGATTTTATGAAGGCATCCAAAAAGGCAACTTCAATGGCTATAGCGGCTGTTCTATCCGGCGTAGTTTTTGCTACAACGGCTTTTGCGGCCTCCAACAACGTTACTGGTTATGAAAAATGCAAAGAATCAATGTTTACTTTATACACTGCGAAAAACTTCACATTAAACGGCAGCTATTCATTAAACCTAGACGGCGAAGAGATTTCCAGCGCAAAGATGTTTTATGCCAAAGAGGACGAAAATAACGAAAGAACCGAGATGACCAACGTTATTGGTAATGAAGTTATTGAAAATGTCAGCTCCAATAACAACGGTATTTATATCTCAAAACAGCCATATTCCGATGAATACTATAGGTATGACAACAGCGAGTGGTTTAGCTCATACCCTGAATCCGAGCGCTCCTTATCGGATAACGAAAAAAGACTGTTTAGTATATTAATGGATATGTTTGCAGGAGATGCAAGGAACTATTTCATAAGCAATGGCGGCAATATTTCCGTGAGTTTGGAAAGAAACCAGGTTCCAGAATTCTTTCAGGCAGCTTTGTCTGTTGTATCCGAAAAAATGACTTCAGAATACTATAATGATGATTATGAGGATGACTCTTATTATCACAATCAAAGAGGTATTTTGGATAGCAAAATGCGTAAAGTCGTATCAGATATGTATATTAAATCCATATACGCCAACGGCAGGCTTGATGAAAACGATATGTTAAACGATGCCCAAATGACGCTCACCATATCGGGAAAAGATAAAGACGGCATTCCTCATGACCTTACCCTTACCGTTGCTTATTCTATAAAGGATCTTGGAACAACCAAAGCAGAGCCGATTGACCTTACCGGTAAAAAAGTTAACGAACCAAGTATCTCATACAAACCTTATGCGCAACCCGATGCTGTTGAAACATACGAAGATGCGGATTGGGCTGATGAGGATTTTGATTATTAATAATCGTCCAAAACTATTTTCTGCAAAGAGGGGATGTTTGAAGCTTGGCAAATATACTTACGGTATCTAATCTACGTAAAAAGTTCAAAAACAACCGTGGCATAGAAAACATTAGCTTCACGATAGACGAAGGGGATATTTTCGGCATTTTGGGAGCAAACGGCGCGGGAAAAACAACAACAATGAAAATCATATCCGGCCTTTTGCAAAAGGATAGCGGGGATGTTACGGTTTTCGAAAAATCAATAGAAACTGAATTTGAAGACGTTATGAGTGAAATAGGCAGCCTTATTGAAATGCCATCGTTTTACGGATATATGTCCGCCCTTGATAATATGAAGCTTGCTGCGAAATATTATATAGATAAAGCCATACCAAATGAAACTCTGGAACAAATATTAAATGATGTTAAGCTGTTTGAATACCGAAACGACAAAGTCTCAAAATTCTCCCTCGGTATGAAGCAAAGGATGGGGCTTGCTTTAGCAATGGTTGGCAATCCAAGCCTTTATATTCTTGATGAGCCTTCAAACGGCCTTGATATAGAAGGCATTATCGAAATCAGGAATATCATCCTTCAAATGGCGCAAAACAAAAAAGCCTCTTTCCTTGTCTCCAGCCACCAATCCGCCGAAATTCAAAAACTTTGCAACAAAGTCGGCGTTATACATAATGGTGAGCTGCATGGCTGCGACCTGATGAGCAACATTTTAGAGCATTTCCCCTCCGTTGAAGACTACTATTTGTATTGCATAGGTTCAACGCAGCAAACAAAAGGGGGAGAAATACAATGAGGCTTGTGTTTATTTCATCGGGGATTGAGCTGAGAAAAATATTTTCAAGAAAAAAATATATAGTATTATTGCTTATACAGCTTGCCCTTTGCTTTTTAATTTCTTTTTCATTGAGTTTTAACGCTTTATCAAACATCGGCATAAGGCTCGATGTGCCGTCCGTTCCGTATATAATGCTGGGTGGTCTTTACACCGTAGTTTTGCCATTGCTTATCTTTATGTTGGCATCTGATATGTTTGCAGGGGAAATCGAAAATGCTTCAATCAAATGTGTGTTGCTGCGCCCTATAAGCAGAGCTAAAATCTATTTATCAAAAATAATCGCTATTCTAGCGTATATACTCATTAATCTTTTAGCCACATTTGCCCTTTTATATATCACTCGGCTTGCAACCGGAGGAGCATCAGATTTCTTTAATATGCTAGTCGCTTATGTTATGACCATTGTCCCGATGATTGCATTTGCTGGGATGGCTTCACTGTTTGCGCTTTGCTTAAACAATTCTTCTCTTGCTATGTTCTGCTCGTTTATCGTTTATATTATTATGCAGGCTATAACCGTTATTTGGCCTTCTGTTGGTGCAATATTCTTCACGTCGCACTTAGGATGGTACAAAATGCTTTTTGGGATTGCAATAAACTTTGGAAATCTAACAAACACATTGCTGTTGCTATTATCCAGTTCAGTTTTATTTGGGCTTGGGGGATATACTCTTTTTGAAAAAAAACAGCTGTAATATGCTTATGTAACGCGCATAAAAAAGGGGAGGACTTTCACAAGCCCTCCCTTTTTTATGCTATAAACAAGCCTACTTATACTCAGTTGCTAATTCAAATAAATAACTCTGAAATAAATCAGAAAGCTTTACGTCTTTAACTTCTATGACATCATTAATGTTAGGCTGGCAGTCAATAACAAGAATCGTTCTGTCAGCCTCATTCCTCCGCACATAATTGTAAGCAACACCGGCTATCTTAACAGCAAACTTATCTCCATCCGGAACAACGCGAGAATTAAAGCGCAGCTCGAGCTTTCCGCTATCATTCATCACAGGTGTCATGCCCCAAATATCAGCTTTGTTTGGAACAACATAAATCGGGCATGAGAGTTCCTTTGCGCCGTTCATATAAACATTAATCTCGTATTTTGTTTTTTCCGTAACATCCGGCACTTTTTCAGCAGGCAGCTTTATAATCGCCTGGCCATTTTCAAATACAGCTGTTTCGCCAAACAGTTCTGCTGTTAATCCTTCATCATTTACTTCGCCATCAACATCTTCTTCTACCACAACTTTAACATAAGCAGCACATCCGCCTGCCAGATTTGGCGTTGCAACAACAACATCTATGTGCGGAATGAATGTTGCTGTAAGCGTTACTGCAAATGAATAACTCTGGAATAAATCCGCAAGCTTTAAACCTTTAACCTCTATTACGTCATCAATGTTCGGCTCGCAGTCAATAACAAGAATCGTTCTACCGGCTTTATCCACCTGTACATAATCATAAACAACGCCGGCTATCTTAACAACTAATTTATCCCTATCCGGAACAATGCGTGAATTAAAGCGCAGCTCAAGCTTTCCACTATAGTTCATCACAGGCTTCATAGTCCAAATATCAGCGTTGTTCGGAACAACATAAACCGGGCAAGAAAGTTCTTTTGCACCGTTTATATTAATATTAATATCATACTCCGTTTTAACAGTAACATTCGGTACTTTGTCAGCAGGCAGCTTTATAATTGCTTGGCCGTCTTCAAATACAGCCGTTTCGCCAAACA
>CAYVCG010000072.1:0-9937 GCA_964449985.1 uncultured Defluviitaleaceae bacterium | reverse complement strand
GCGAAGGTGCAAGAACAACCCCTTCTGTCGTTGCATTTACTAAAACAGGCGAGCGCCTTGTTGGAGAAACAGCAAAGCGCCAAGCGATAACAAATCCGGATAATACAATTGCTTCTGTTAAGCGCAAAATGGGTAAAAGCGAAAATGGCAGGCCCGCTATGGTAAAAACCACTGAAAAAGAATACATGCCGCAAGAGATTTCGGCTATGATTCTGCAAAAGCTTAAAACTGATGCTGAAAGCTATTTGGGCGAAAAAGTTACGGAAGCTGTTATCACTGTTCCTGCTTATTTTGATGACAATCAAAGACAGGCAACAAAAGATGCAGGCAAAATAGCCGGCCTCGAAGTAAAACGTATTATTAACGAGCCTACTGCTGCTGCTTTGGCATATGGCCTTGAAAATGAAAAAGAGCAAAAAATTATGGTTTATGACTTAGGCGGCGGAACGTTTGACGTTTCCGTTATTGATATCGGCGATGGCGTTATTGAGGTTTTATCAACAAGCGGTATTAACGACCTCGGCGGAGATGACTTCGACGAAAGACTGATGAACTATCTTGTGGATGAATTTAAGAAATTTGAAAGCATTGATTTAAGAAACGATAAAATGGCAATGCAAAGAATAAAAGAAGCAGCTGAAAAGGCTAAAAAAGAGCTTTCCAGCGTTACAAGCACCAACGTTAACCTTCCGTTTATTTCTGTTGGAGCAGATGGCCCAAAACATATGGACATTACTGTAACCCGTGCTAAGTTTGAGGAATTAACGGCTGACCTTGTTCAGAAAACATTAGGCCCTGTTGAAAATGCATTAAAAGCTGCTAAATTAAGCGCTTCTGAATTGGGCAAGGTATTGCTTGTTGGTGGTTCAACTCGTATCCCGGCAGTTCAGGAAGCTGTAAAGAAGTTTACAGGAAAAGAGCCTTTTAAAGGCATTAATCCTGATGAATGTGTTGCAGTTGGCGCGTCTATCCAAGGTGGAAAACTGGCTGGAGAAGCAGGCGCAGGTAACGTATTGTTGTTAGACGTTACTCCGCTTTCACTTGGTATTGAAACCTTGGGCGGCGTTACAACCGTTCTTATTGAAAGAAATACTACTATCCCGGCGAACAAAAAGCAAATTTTCTCTACAGCCGAGGACAATCAAACAGCGGTTGATATTCATGTGCTTCAAGGCGAAAGACAGTTTGCCAGAGATAATAAAACCCTTGGCAGATTTAGACTCGAAGGCATTGCCCCTGCAAGACGTGGCATTCCGCAGATTGAGGTTATGTTTGATATAGATGCAGATGGTATTGTTCACGTTTCTGCAAAGGATTTGGGAACAGGCAAAGAACAGAAGATTACAATAACAGCAAGCACAAAACTTGATGAAAAAGAAGTAGACAGAGCTGTTAAAGAAGCAGAGCAATATGCGGAGGAAGATAAACGCAGAAAAGATATTATTGATACAAAGAATAATGCAGATTCTATCGTCTTCCAAACAGAGCAAATGATTAAGGAAATGGGCGACAAAATGTCTGCCGAAGACAAGGCTAAGATTGAAGAACCTTTAAACAAGCTTAAAGCTCTTAATGATCAGCTCAAGCTCGATACTATGACCGAGGATGATGCAAAATCCTTAAAAGATGCTATGGAAGAGCTTAACACAGTTGTTCAAGAGTTTTCTGCAAATCTGTATAAACAGGCTGGGCAGCAAGCAGAACCACAAGGCGGCCCTGAAGACGACGTTGTTGACGGGGAATATAAAGAGGTTTAATATTAAGAAGCATAGAAATTACGGGCAAGAAATATATTTTTGCCCGTAATTTCTGATTATTAATGGAATTGTATATAGAATTAGTGGGTGAAAATTAGTGGCTGGTAAAAATGATTACTACGAAACGCTGGGCGTCGGAAAAAACGCCAGTGACGATGAAATAAAAAAAGCATACCGAGGCCTTGCAAAAAAATACCATCCCGACGTTAATCCGGGCGATAACGCCTCCGCTGAAAAATTTAAGGAAATAAACGAGGCTTATGAAGTGCTGTCCGATTCAAAAAAGAGGGCTACATATGACCAGTTTGGGCATGACGCTTTTAGTGGCGCTGGAGCAGGCGGCTATGGTGGTTTTGGGGGCGGCTTTAGCGGTGCTGAGTTTAATATGGGCGATATTTTTGAATCGTTTTTCGGTGACGGTGGGTTTGATATTTTCGGCAATCGCGGAAGGCAGCGCCAAGGCCCAAGACGTGGATCCGATTTACATGTAGGTGTGCAAATTAAATTTGAGGAAGCTGTTTTTGGCACAGAAAAAGAATTTACGCTAGATATGAACGAGGTTTGTGATACTTGTAAGGGCACTGGCGCAGCAGAAGGCACGGTTGCTGAAAGCTGTAAGCATTGTGGCGGTTCCGGCCAAGAACGTGTGCAGCAACAAACCATGTTCGGTGCAATGACAACTGTTAGAACGTGTAGCATATGTAAAGGCACGGGCAAGATTATAAAGACTCCTTGCCATAAATGCTCCGGATCAGGCAAGGTTCGTGAAAGAAAAACAATAAAGGTGGCCATTCCAAAAGGCATAGATACAGACCAAATGATAAGGCTTTCTGGAAAAGGTGAGCTTGGCGAAAAGGGCGGCCCTCCGGGTGATTTGCTTATAACTGTAAAGGTTTTGCCGCATAAATATTTTAAACGCCAGGGCAGCAACCTTTATATAAATGTTCCTATTTCTTTTGTTCAGGCAGCTTTGGGTGACGAAATCGTCATTCCGCTTCTTTCTGGAGAGGATAAATACACGATAAAACCCGGAACGCAAACAGGCTCTACAGCTGTTTTAAAAGGAAAAGGTGTTCCAAACGTTAAAAATAACAGAGTTGTTGGCGATTTAATAGTGACGTTTAATATTGTCGTTCCGACTCAGCTTAATGAAAAACAAAAACAAATACTTAGGGATTTTTCAGTTGAAATGGGCGAAAGTACAAAGGAACAGAAAAGAAGTTTTTTTGAAAAATTTAAGGATTCGTTTAAATAAAATATGAGCAAAACTAAGGCCGAGGATTTGACCCCGGCCTTTTTGACGTATTAATTAATTTATTTATTCACCAATTTTTGAAAGGAAATCAATCTCAACAAATGTTCTTCCGTTATTTATAAACGGTTCGTTTGTAAACATTTCTATCGCCTTGTTATATCCGTATTGTTTGGAACCTATGGAGATCGTGTATGTTACTGGGCCTTTTGCTAGTGTTACGGTTTTCGTACTGTCATCCCAAGACACCTCAAAGCCTAATTGTTTTGCAAGAGCAGCAAGCGCAACATATTTGACACCGTTTTTATCAAGAACCTCAACATTTTCCATTATGCCTGCCATATTATCCGTCTGTTCAGGAGCTGTCGGCTGTTTTTCTGATATAACAACGACCTTTACAGGGGATGTTTGAGGCGGAATACTGCGAGTTGTCATTTTGTAGAATACTACGAGGGTTTCGTTTTTAACTCCGTCTGCTGATACCTTATTTCCTGCTTTATCAACAATGTTTGTTTGATCAGAAATGTTTAATACAAGCCCGCCATCAGAGCTTAATAGTTCATTATCAAAAACATCAACTTTTACGCTCATAGTTTCATCATTCATAATAACGATTGCTTCTGCGGAAATCTGCGGCGGAATGCTAAGCGTGGCAGGAACGTTAAGTTTATGGGCAATCAAAACCTTCTGGCCTTTAGCAATGGCTGTCGGATTAACTGCGGATTGGGTTTTTGCATCCAAAATCACAGAATCCGTAATATGATATATTGTCTGTTCGTTTCCTTCCACATTAACGACAATACCTGTGCTGCCAGGATAATCTACAATATCTTCCACAATACCTATTTTATTAACATATTCAGCTGTTTTAACTGCATTATCAAGCAATACTACTTTAATTGGGGGAGTTTGCGGAGGAATGCTAAACGTAGTTATGGAATATAAAACAATAAGGTTTTTGTTTTTTAAATCGCTTATAGAAACTTTATTGCCGTGCTTGTCAACACAATCCGATTTATTATCAAGGTTTAATATCAAATCACCATCAGAACTTAAAAAATTCTCATCAAATTTATCTACTTTAGCGGAAACAGCTTTTTCAGTGTCTATCAAAATGATAACTTCTGGGTTGATCTGCGGGGGTAGGCTTGCAGTCATGATTGTGTTGCTTTTGTATGCAGCCATAACTGTTTGACCATTTTTTAAAGCAGATGCCTTAATAAATTCACCGCTATTATTCATTAAAACAGTGTCTGCTGATATATTATACACTACCTGGTCACGCGTTTCTCCGTTACCGACTATAATATATGAGCTGCCATCTTTTAAATTTATTTCTTCAATTTGGCCTTTTATGTTGAAATATTCTGGCCTGCTTTCTTCAACAGATGCATTACCCAAATTGCCTTCAGCAAAAACTGTTGCCGGGCTGTAGAATGGCATACATATAGCCGTTGTTAACACTAACGGTATAATAAAATTTTTGATTTTTCTTTTCATAGGTATGAACCCCTTTCAATGATTATATTATAATTTTTAGTTTGCATGTATTCTAATACGCAACTACTTTGGGAATGTTCCCTTAATATAATAATTTGTTATAAATTAACTGTTCCATTATTATAATATAACCATTAAAACTGCTTTAAATATCAAGTAAAAATTACCTTTTAGTAATCACCAAAGTTTGTATTATAGTAATCAACAATGTCCATAATAAAAATTCCGTTTGATGGTTTTACAATCTTTTCAGGAGGAGTACGATCAAGTGCTTTATAGTATTTTGCAGCGCATTCATCGCTCCATGCCTTTTCAATGGAATGCCTTATAGAGCGTTCAACTCTTTGCCCGGTTGTTTTAAATTCTTTACCAAGAGTTGGATATAAAATTTTGGTTAAACCATCTAGCAGGGATTTATCATTTATACACATGACAATGGCTCGGCGTAAATAATGATAGCCTGTCAAGTTTGCAGGTATACCGATGTTTTGGAGCATAAATGCAGAATATTTTTCGGGATTGGCGTATGGCACTCGCTTGTTATATACAGACGTGTTATATATAGAATCGTTGTTCAAAACGGACATTTTTTTGGTTTCATTATTCTTGTTAATCTCTATCAAACGGTGCACTAAGGATTCATTGTCAAATGGCTTTAAAAAATAATACTGCGCTCCAAGCTCCATAGCTTTCCTTGTTATGTCGTCATGGCTGACTGCTGTTAGCATTATACAGCATATGTCATCAATTAAATACATATTATGTAGCTTTTCTAAGATAGCTATACCATCTAGAATAGGCAAAACTATATCAATAAGCGCTATATCTGGCATCTTTTCCGAAATCAAGCGCAAACCCTCAGACCCATCGTTAGCAGTTCCCAAAATTTCAAACTTGTCGCTATGGTTTTCATTTATATAATCACAAAATATGTCGCACAAGTCTTTGTTATCTTCAACTACTACAAGCTTAATTTTACACATATTATGACCTCCAGAAAATAAACAGTAATGGTTGTGATAATGACTGATGGTGTATATATGCAACGAGTAGGTCGTGATGAATAATGAATTGCATTGCATATGGAGTGTATCAAAATAATAAATACATATAGAATTATATTATATTATATATGTGGAATCAAGCATATATTTTTAATAAATATAGAAATAAAATTATATAAACGGTAGGAATAAATAACCACTAGTATAATCTTAACAGTAAAGTATAAATAAATAAATGTATAAAATTAACAAATATATTGTAATAATTTTAAAAGTTTTGATATCTTCTAAAATTTTGAAAGAGCTAAAATAAATAGAATTACGCCGCTTAACCATCCAATATTTATTGTCAGGGTTTCTGCAATTTTATTTCCTATATAACTTCCGAGTGTTAAAACTATCGTATGGCATATTAAAGAAAACAAAATAACTTCTATAAGATTTATATCTGCAAGGCCCACTCCGAAACCAACGGCCAGACCGTCTAAAGAAAGAGCTACTGCAAGGTATACTGCCTCTATCGGAGATAATATACGAGACAAGTCTACATCTGCCTCCTCAGGATTGGCATATATGTTTAATATAAAATGCAAATCAAAGATTCTAAATTTTAGTTTTTTATGGATTTTATTATATTTTTTGATAATAGATTTTATTGCGCTATCAAAGATTTTTGAAACTCCGAGCGCAGCCAAAATTCCAAAGGATGCAAATTTTGCAATATCAGAAGGTATAAACTGGCTAAACATTGAACCCAAAAACAGCGACACTGCGAGGAACGAAGTGCAAATAAGATTTATGACAGTAACTGATTTAAATGGGATTTTTATTTTATTGCTTCCATAAGCAAGACTGGAAACAAAAGCATCTATAGATACAGCGACAACAAGTAGCAGAGCCTCCATGGCTGAAAATAATGCGGGCATGTGCAACAGCTCTTTCTTTAATATTGTATATAACTATAATATGGTGCAATATAAAAAAGTTTCTTGCATATTTTTTTGCTCATTTAAATATACATTTATTAGCTTGTAAAAAAAGTTTGGGCAATCGTCTTTTTGATTATTGCTTAAAAAAATTTAAGGAGAGATGTACGAATGATGTGGCATGAAAAAAGCAAAAGCGAAGCGCTTAGCGCTTTAGAAACGGATGTTTTAAATGGTTTGTCTCAAACGGAAGCAATGGACAGGCTTCAGAGGTATGGAAGTAACAAGCTTAATGAAAAAAAGAGGACAAGCATAATAATACGCTTTTTCTTGCAGTTTAATGATTTTATGATTATTGTGTTGCTTGCCGCCGCGGGCATATCGTTTTTCACTACTTATATAGAAGGGAAGCCCGATTTTACCGACCCTATAATAATACTTGCAATAATTTCATTAAACGCCGTTCTTGGCCTTGTTCAAGAGAATAAAGCTGAAAAATCAATAGAAGCGCTGAAAAAAATGACTGCCCCAACAACAAAAGTCTTGAGAAATAGTAATCTTACAAATATTAAAACAGAGGATCTTGTTCCCGGGGATATTATATTTTTAGAAACGGGAGATTTAGTCCCCGCCGACGCGCGTATTATCGAATCTCACAATCTAAAGGCAGAGGAATCAGCTTTAACAGGCGAATCAGTGGCAGTGGAAAAAGACGCTGATTTAGTCTTTGACCGTGAAATTCCTATTGGTGATAAAAAGAATATGCTGTTTTCCGGAAGCTCTATAAGCTATGGCAGATGCACTGCAATGATTGTGGAAACCGGCATGAACACAGAAGTTGGGAAAATAGCAAAAATGATAATGGATGAGGAATCATTGGAAACACCTCTCCAGAAAAAACTTGCAGATACAGGCAAAAAGCTTGGTATTGGCGCTATTATCATTTGCGTTGTAATATTTGTTATGGGATTATTGCGAAGCATACCTCCTTTCGAAATGTTTATGACATCCGTAAGCCTTGCTGTAGCTGCAATTCCTGAAGGTTTGCCTGCTATAGTGACGATTATGCTTGCTATAGGCGTTCAAAGAATGGCTAATAAAAATGCAGTTATTAGAAAACTGCCTGCCGTGGAAACGCTTGGCTCTGCAAATGTCATTTGCTCAGACAAAACAGGAACACTTACTCAGAACAAGATGAAGGTTGTGGAGATTTCAAACGGTTTTGATATTTTAGATAAGGAAAGCAGCCATAGAAAGAATATTTTAAAACTTGGCTCAATGTGTAACGATTGCATCGTGCGCAATGTTGAGAATGGGGAAGATATAATAGGAGACCCTACAGAAGCTGCTATCGTTATTTCTCTGATGAAATACGGAATCCGTAAATATGATTTGGATGCGGAAAACGAGCGCATTGCAGAAATACCTTTTGATTCAAAGCGAAAGCTAATGACAACTATACATACCAATAAGAATTCTATCTCAAAGTATACCGTTATAACAAAAGGTGCTCCCGATGTGTTATTAAACAGGTGTACACATTATTTGGATAATGTTGGAGAAATAAAAGAACTTACACAATCAGCAAGAGCTAGGATAAGCAAGACAAACGCCCAGATGGCGGAAAAAGCTCTGCGTGTTTTAGGAACAGCATTTAATACGATCGGCAGTCTGCCATCAAAAATTGAATCAAATAATATTGAAAACAGCCTTGTTTTTGCAGGTCTTATTGGCATGATAGATCCGCCTAGAAAAGAGGTTTTTGATGCTGTAAACACCTGCCGAGAAGCGGGGATAAAAACGGTAATGGTAACAGGCGATCATATTTCAACAGCAATGGCAATAGCAAAAAAAATAGGCATAATGAAAATAGGCGACAGAGCAATGACAGGGGATGAGCTCAATAAAATATCCGTTGAAGAGCTTAGCGAAAATATATTTGAATATAGCGTTTTTGCCCGCGTTTCGCCGGAGCATAAGATGAAAATAGTTAAAGCTTTTCAGAGCAGAGGTGCTGTTGTTGCTATGACGGGCGACGGCGTTAATGATGCGCCAGCTCTTAAAGCTGCTGATATTGGCTGCGCTATGGGTATAAGCGGAACAGACGTTGCTAAAGGTGCTGCGGATATGGTTCTGACAGATGATAACTTCGCAACGATTGTTGATGCCGTCAAAGAGGGCAGGGGAATATACTCTAATATAAGAAAAGCGGTTCACTTTCTGTTATCCAGCAATATCGGTGAAATTATTACTATATTTGTGGCTATACTTTTTGGATGGAATTCTCCACTTTTGGCAATACATCTTTTATGGGTCAACCTTGTTACGGATTCACTTCCTGCTATAGCGCTTGGGTTAGACCCGTCCGACAAGGATGTTATGAAGAAGCGTTCGTATGGCAGGGAAGGCGGTATGTTTTCACAAGGACTTTGGCAGCGCATTATTATTGAAGGCTGTATGATTGGTATGCTTGCCCTTTTAGGCTTTGGAATAGGCAGCACTTTTTATGATGAAAGTGGTTCACATATAATAGGAAGGACAATGGCGTTTGCAACTCTTAGCATTTCTCAACTTGTTCATGCGTTTAACATGAGGAGTGATAAGTCCATTTTTTCAATTGATATGTTTGAAAATAAATACCTGATTGGTGCGCTTGTAGCCGGATTATTCTTACAAGTTTCCGTTATAACGTTTAAGCCTGTGGCCGGAATATTTAAGGTTTGCGCATTGTCACCATCATGTTGGTTTATTGTTGTGGTATTGTGCTTGCTGCCTGTAATTCTTGTAGAGCTGGAAAAGTATTTTGCAAGACAAAGAAAGCTGTTTACAGGCATCTCAGAAAAAAATCTAAGGCCTGTTAGAAAATAATGGGAAAGCATGTAACAGAATTCCTCCGTTATACATACTATTAATTAAGGGTGTACAACTTTTTGGTGGAATATCACTCTTAATTATTTTATAAGGAGGGACTGGATATGGATGGATGTGGATGTTTACAGTGCTTAGTTGACAGTATGTGCCGTTATATCGGCCAGACAGTTACAATTTTTACAACTAGCGGCGGATTGTCAGGTTCCGGATTCAGCGGCGTATTAATGACGGTTGACTGTAATTGTGTAAGACTGCTTTGTGACATTGCGGAGGCTCCTGCTTGCCCAATTGGTTCAAGCTGCACAAACATCATGACGCCTTGCGGAATGCCAGGAGGTTATGGCTTCGGTTGTGGAAATCCTTTTGGAGCTGAAGTAGTTATTCCGACGTGCGCAATTGTTTGCTTCACACACGTAGCAATCTAACACTTAGACTCTAAAGTTTAGTGGCTATTTTAAAAATCGCCTGCCTAGGCGCAAAATAATCCTAACAACTGACATCGTTTTAGTGCGATGTCAGTTTTGTTTTGTATAAATGAGGAAACCACCCGTCAAACGGGTGGTTTCCTCAATGGCTATAAGCCCTTGTTGCCGACTAGCGCCTAAAGACGCTAGCTTTCACTTCGTT
>CAYVCG010000071.1:0-10313 GCA_964449985.1 uncultured Defluviitaleaceae bacterium | reverse complement strand
GCTTGTTACAGAATCATATAACAAGTTTGCCACTTCATGCTCTTGTCTGTTTCTCAAATCTTTATCTTCTTTAATATAAATTTCATCAAACGTTTTTGCCGCCAAACTCCCAACATGCCTTATAGCATCATCAGGTCTATCTCCCGGCATTCCGATAACACCGATCAAGCGATTGCAGCCGCAACGCTTACACAATTTCATAATTTCTTCATAACCTGCATAGTTATGAGCATAATCAAGCATGACTTTATAGCCATCCAATTCAAAGAGTTGGAATCTGCCGGGGTTATTCTCAAAGCTTTTAAGACCGCTTGCTATTATCTCCAAAGGCATTCGCATTGCATAAAGGGCAGAAACTGTTGCTAGGCTATTGTCTATATTGCATTCCAAAAGGCCGTTAAACGTAATAGGTATTTCGGAAACATCAACTACATCCAGCATTTTCGTTCCGTCTTTTATTTTAATGCGCCCGCTTTCAACAAAAACATTGATGTGTTTATCAACTTCATCAACCTTTATAGAGTCCTTATTTTTGTAAAACAAAATAACCTTTGTTTTGGCTCTTTTTAGAATTTGGGTTGTTGTTTCGTCTTCTGCGTTTAAAACTGCATATCCGTTTGGCTTAACAGCCTCCGCAACCAAAGCTTTGACCTTTGCCATATCCTCGAGCGTATCTATGCCGTTTAAACCCAGATGATCCTCCGCAACATTCGTTACAATTCCCACATCCGCTAGATCATATCCAAGCCCTTCACGAATCATACCGCCTCTGGCCGTTTCTAAAACTGCTGCATCTATATTTTTATTTGCAAGTAAAACCTTGGCGCTAATAGGGCCGGAGTTATCTCCCTTGCAAATGCATTTGTTTCCTATATACGTTCCGCACGTACTCGTCATACCAACCGTTTTCCCGGCCACAGAAAGTATATGTGATATCATTCGCACGGTTGTTGTTTTGCCGTTTGTTCCCGTAACAGAAACGATAGGCAGATCTGTGATAGCATCTTTCGGGAACAGCAAATCAACGATATCTTTGGCTACGTTTCGCGGTTTACCTTCCGTTGGATATAAATGCATACGAATGCCAGGAGCTGTATTAACTTCTATAACCGCGCCGTTTGTTGTTAAAATTGATTTTGAAATATCCTCCGCAACCATATCTATTCCAGCTATATCTATTCCGATTGCATTGGCAGCGCGAACGGCTATTTCTATATTATCAGGATGGATTATATCCGTACAGTCTATTGCCGTTCCACCGGTGCTTATATTCCCATTTTCTCTAAGGACTACTTTTTCACCTTTTTTTGGAATATGGTTTTCATCCATGCCATTTTTCTTTAGGATTTCTAAAGCAATCCCATCCAGTCGAATCTTTGTAAGCGGTTTTTCATGGCTTTCACCACGCAAGGGATTCATATTTTCAGCGTCAACAAGCTGTTTTACCGTATGGCTTCCATCTCCGATAACCATTGCCGGAAGTCGCATAGAAACAGCTTTAACTTCACCACCGACAACAAGCACACGATAATCATTTCCCTGGACATGACTTTCCACAATAATCCCGGCGCTGTATTTTGTAGCTTCGTTAAATGCATTTTTGACATCATCTTCGCTTCTTAAATCTACTTGAACGCCTTTACCCTGATTTGCATTAAAAGGCTTTATAACTACAGGCATACCTATTTGCCTTGCCGCAGTCACCGCCGAAATTTCGGTATACACAACCTTGCCTAACGGAACGGGAATTCTGTGGTCATCCAAGATCGCTTTAGTCAGTTGCTTGTTAGACGAAATATCCGCTGATATACATGATGTAGAGTCGGTTAGGGTTGCTTGGATTATTTTGCTGTATTTGCCATATCCAAGGCGTACAAGGCTTTCATATCCGATTCTTGTAAATGGTATACCGCGTTTTTTTGCTTCGTTAACTATTGCTGCTGTGCTTGGGCCAAGCTCTGTTTCCAGCTTGACCTTGTATAAATAATCAATAAACTCATTTATATCAACATTAAGCCCATCTAAGAAATAATTAAGTATGAATACGCCGACTATGCTGCATTCATAAGCGCAAATCTCGTTTTCATATTCATAGATGAGGTAATATACAGAAGGCTCATTTAAAAGCCTTGTTTTTCCATATTTGACATCAAACCCCAATGTCGCCTGTATATCTAAAATAACATGCTCTAATACATGGCCTAAGTATGTTCCTGTTTCAAGCCTTTCTAAGAAACCTCCCTCATAACCAAGGCCGCATGTGTTTTTACGAAGATTGGGGAAGGCGGCAAGAAGCTTTTCGTTAAAGCCTTCTATATCCTTTGTTGGGATTTCGGAATACTTGCCTATATCAATAGTCATTTTTATGACTGGCCTGTGGCTGTATATATTTCTTCCCCTAAATATATTTATATCAATTATTTTCACTTTTTTCGCACCCGCTTTTTAACCTTTTGACTTGCCTTGTATTCATATCAAACCCATATCCTTTTGGAAGGGTATGGACTGTTACGCCTATTATTGCAAGCATCTCGTTTGGAGCTTGTTCCGAAACATTGGAGCTTTGTATTGTTGTTCCATCGATTATTGTAACTGTGTTCGTGCCCAGGACCTCAAAATGCATATCCGGGAACACCTTTATAGCTGTATCTTCATCAATCCCTATGCCAAGGACATCTGGATTTTCTGCAACACCGCAAAGCAGGCGGCCGAACCTTCCGCGCTGATCAAAATGTTGGTCAATGATTGTATCGCCAAACAAATCCAGGCCGGGAGCCATTTTGAGCGTACATTTCTTTGCCGGCTCATTATCATCTCCTTGAACGACCATTGTTGAGCTCATAACAGATGCGCCAGCGCTAGTGCCCATTATTGTTCCACCTTTGTAGTACACCTGCTTTATTTGCTTATAGGCTTCTGTGCCGCCCAGTATACTCGTTATCCTAAGCTGGTCGCCTCCTGTGAAGAAAATACACTTTGATGCGCCCAGCATCTCACAAACACCAATATCATTTGCTATATCTCTAGTGTTTATGTTCAACACTTGAATTTTTTTAATACCCATTTTTGAAAAAACCCGTTTATAATCTTCACCGGCCGCTTCTGGTTCTTCGGTGGCCGTTGTTAAAATCGTAAGGATTTCGTTATCCGAAACCGCTTCACGAGCCTGATGAAGTATTTCGCTTTCGCCCGTTTTATCCTCAGCGCCTCCGATAATAACCAAGTAACCTTTTACTTTATCCTTCATCTATGTTCCTCCAAATTTCCGTCAATAATTATGCCTCTATCTATAAGCTGTTTGCCCATAGAAAACAGCTTTTGAAGCCGGAAGCTATTATCCAAAATCATAATATCTGCATCGCTACCTTCTGCTAGCACGCCTTTTTTTGGATATTGATTAAGCCTCTTAGAAACGTTTTCTGTGAACAAAGGTAATATAGTTGATATATCCAGATGTTTTTCTGTAATGCACTTTATCATATCATCAAACAACGTTTGAATTTCCCCTACTCCGCCGCCCGGTATACTGCCATTAGCATCGGAGCTTACGGTTATTCGCCCTATACCCACTTGCTTATTTATAAGGCGCAAAACAGCTTCCGGAACTGTCAACCCCGCTTCTTCTCCCGAAGTAAGGTCTATATTGCCGCCGGATTTGGCATATGCTATAGCTTCTTCAAACAATGCTTTATTTCTGTTGACATGGGTTGGCAAAAACTGTTCTATAGGAAGGTCTGATTCTGCAATCAAGCTTCTTAAAAGCGAAAGCCCGCCTTTGCCGTCTCCCACGTGTATATGAACTAGACCTGCTTTTCCCGAAATCAATCCACCCAAATGCGTCTTTGAGCTTAACTCAAGCATTGTTTTCAAATCAGGGTGAGACGAACGGTGATCAGCTATAGCGACTTCTCCTGCGCCTATAACCTTATCGATGAGCACCATATCACTCACTATGCTTCCTGTGAACGTTTTTATTGGAACAGCATAACTGCCGGCATAAATAAACGTTGTAATGCCTTGCTGCTCCAATGCTTTTGCTTTGGCAAGCAAGCTAGTTAGACTTCTGGTCTCGTCATCAGCGCCTAATAAGCCAACAACGCTTGTTATGCCTGCCGATATAATATTTCTTATATCTATTTCTTTAATGCGGCTTGTAAATCCATCTTCCCCACCACCGCCGGTTATATGGACATGCCCGTCTATAATTCCCGGCGTTGCTATAAGGCCATCGCAATCTATAATATTGACAAAATCATTGCTTGGTATCCAGCTATTGGTGTCTAAAATTTTATAAATAATATCTTTTACGATTAATATATCCTTTACTCCTATATGCTTTGGGCAAAAACAATCTATGTTCTTTAACAATGTAAGCATATATAACCTCCGAAAAACATTCATAGCTTTTATATATATTTCCTGTCTTGGCTTAATTTATACGGTTAAAATTTAGACACAAAAAATAACGGCTCTTGCTATGCAAAATCACATAACAAAAGCCGCTGCCTTTACGCATTATACTAATTTTATATTATGAAATACCTTTTTGCCTTTTTGAATCAAGACGGAATTATCCGTAAAATCCGCAGGGCGTACTATATGCTCAATATCAGAAATTTTTGCTTCTGCCACGGAAATACCGCCCTGGGTTATAAGCCTTCTGCCCTCGCTGCGGGATGAAATAAGCCCAGCCGTTTCCAACAAAGTTATTATGCTCATGCCATCGCCAAATTCTGAAGAAGGAATTTCCGTTGTCGGCACAGAATCAAGATTCGCTCCACCGCCAAAAAGCGTTTTTGCAGCATCCAATGATTTTTGCGCTTCTGCTTCACCATGAACGATTTTTGTAAGCTCGAAAGCCAAAACCTCTTTTGCATGGTTAATCTTGCTGCCTTCAACATTTGTCAAAGCCTCGACCTCCTCCATAGGAAGGAAAGTAAGCAAGCTCAAGCAATTTTTAACATCTTTATCATCAATATTTCTCCAATATTGGAAAAATTCGTAAGGAGGTGTCTTTTCGGCATCCAACCAAATAGCGCCGGATTCAGTTTTGCCCATCTTTTTGCCTGCACTTGTCGTTAAGAGCGTAAACGTCATGCCATAAGCATCTGCTGATTCAACGCGGCGTATCAGCTCAACACCACCGATAATATTAGACCACTGGTCATTTCCACCGAATTGTAGCTTGCAGTTAAAGCGCCTGTAAAGCTCTAAAAAGTCATACGATTGCATAAGCATATAATTAAATTCTAAGAATGTTAAACCTTTTTCCAAGCGCTGTTTATAACATTCGGCAGTCAGCATACGGTTGACTGAGAAATGCACGCCATAATCCCTCAAAAAGTCAATATAATTTAATCCAAGCAGCCAATCCGCATTGTCGACCATAATAGCTTTGTCGTCTTCAAAGTCTATAAATTTCGACAATTGCTTTTTAAAACAGGAAACGTTATGGGAAACCTCTTCACGAGTCATAATCTTGCGCATATCAGTTTTGTCTGTTGGGTCTCCAATCATACCAGTGCCTCCACCAACAAGCGCAATGGGGCGATGACCGGCCCTTTGCATATGCGCCATAGCCATAATCGTCATAAAATGACCGACGTGCAGACTGTCCGCAGTTGGGTCAAAGCCTATATAAAATGAAACCTTTTCGTTTGCAAGCAAATCCTTTATTTGTTCCTCATGCGTCATTTGCTGAATAAATCCACGTTCCTTTAAAACATCGAAAGCATTTTTCATAATTATCATCCCAAATCATAATTATTATATTACTTGTAAGTATACCTTTATATATCATATAAAACAGATTATGTCAAGTTATACATCACTATATAGCGCACAAAAAACATCCTTCAGAGGATACGAAATTCTTTGGCAACTTTGACCGCTTGCGAACGCGTCCGAACATCCAGCTTGCTAAATATATTTTTAGCATGAAATTTGACAGTATTAACAGATATAAATAGAAATTTACCTATCTCCTCGTTATTATAGTCGGACGACATAAGCCTTAAAACATTAAGCTCTGTCTCTGTAAGAGGTGGTAATGTATCTTTTCTTGGTTTTAGATAATCAGGATAAAGTAATCCTATTTTTCTTGAAATCTCAATTATTTCATCTAAAAATGCTGTGCTGCCCTTTACAGACTTATACTCATTAAGCAAAAAGTACATTTTTGTTCCCTCATCGCCAAACAAGCGTTTATATTGGTATTTTTCACCCAGCTTTAAAGCTTTTTCAAGATAACAAAAAGCATCTTCTTTATTTCCCTGATTATACGCTGAAACCGCAAGCAGCATTTCCAGCTCGCATAATTCCATTTTGCGACCGAAGGCATTAATAATTGGTCGCAATCTTTCAGCAAGGGCCAACATCGCTATGTATTTTCCATATATTAAATATATTCTTAGCTTAACAAAGTACTGAAATCGGTCTAGAGTGCAAAAATCGCCGTTTTCATCTGGGGCATCATTTTCCATCCATTGCTTTATTGTTTCATGCTTGCATTCATAAATAGCCGTCCATGCACAAATAGCTTTTAAATTAGGAAGCAGATAATCAGCATTCGCGGCCCTTATCTTTTGCTCCATGCTCATAAGCATAGGTGATCCGCTTTGGATTTGACCCGTTACGAACATAATCTCCATTTGTGTAAACATTGCTGCAAACAGAATATTGATATCTCCTTGTTGTTCAATAAAAGGGATCGTTCCTACAATTAATATTAAAGCCTCTGTTATTTTGTTTTGCTGATACAATCCCTCCGCAATAGCCACATCAACCATTCCTATAGACCTTTTCCCATACATTTTTTTCGCTATGGCTTTAAGGGGAGCGCGCAGAGAGAAAGCATACTTCATATATTGAGTTAAATCTCTTCCACCGTTTAAAACACTTGGCCTGTTAGAAGTTATAGAAGCTTTTGGCATATTATTTTTACTTTTGGGCATAGCTTTTGCAAAATTTTTAAGCACAGTTAGAAAGTTTTTTTGATTTTTTTGCGGCAAAGCGACTGCCAGAAAGTTCACCTGAGCTTCAATGTCTTCATAACGGTTATCACCGGGAGAATATTTCTCAAGCATTTTTCTCAGGTAGTTTTCCCAATAATTTGATTTTTCTATATTACCGGAGATTAATTCAATAAGAGAAATTGCACCGCAAAGCGCCGGAGAATCTGAAATATGTTCAAAAGATAGCGCGCGAAAATATTTTCTATATTTCCAAAGCTCAATTTTTGCCATGTCTTTCTTTGAAATTTGTTCTAAAAGGTCTGCTATGCCAGTTAGGTTATTACCCTGCAAATAAGTTTCTAGAGCAAGAACGTATTCTTTGCTTATTTCAAATATTCTCCCCGCCCTTCTATAAATACGATCAATTTCATTTTTAGACAATTGTTTGTTTCTCGTGCGCATTAGATAATCACGCAATATATCTTTTATTTTATATTTGTCCTCAGAAATAATTGTAAAAAAATGGTCTTCACTCATCATCTTATCAATTATTTGCGCTGCATCGCTCCTGCCCGTAATATATTCTATCTGATTAAGCGTCAGGCTTTCGAAGCAACCCACCGCAAGCATAAAATCTTGCTCTGTTCTTGTCCGTTTGGAATAGAGTTCATTGTCAAAATAATTATATACGCTCTCTTTTGCCTGAAGAAAAACCTCTTCATTATACTCGCTATCAGTCTGTTTCATAATTAGGATAAGATGCTGTAAATATAAAATCCAGCCACGCATCGCCATCTGATCCTTAAGTATTTCCAACCTACTTTCTTCCGAAATGCCGTTAAACACCAAAAAATCCTGTAGTTCTTCAGGCGTAAGTCTTAATTCTTCTGAGCCTATTATTAGCAGGGTTCTGCCCAGTTCGCCAGTTAATGCTTTTGGCAGCTTGCCTCGGGAAATAATTACATAATTATTTTTGCTGTTTAGTATATATAAGCATAAGCGGCTACATTCGCTGCTTTCTAAACATTGAAAATTATCAAGCACAATAACGCTTTGCTCATTCAATAAATTTTCCGCTTCTATTAGAGTCTCATAACAGTCCATTTCGCTAGAAAATGAAATCCATATATGCGGGTTTTCCTTTTTCCTAAGCCATAACACGGCAGATGTTGTTTTCCCCCAGCCGGTATTTGCTGAAACAAAAACAATTCTAGCACTAGAGCTTGCTCTTTCCAACAGATTATCAATACGTTTCCTTTCAAAAGGATTGCTATTAATAGTTGGATAATAACACGTCTTATAATCCATACATTACCTCCGGGGTTTTATTATTTAAAATTGCAAAAAACTCTTAATATATAACAGATTTGCTTATACGGCACACTACTCTAAGACTTGCTTTTCATATTGATTGACTAAAACTTAGTAAATAAAAGCAACTTGTAATTATTGACAATAAATAGCATATATTTTATAATGCTTAGTAAATATTAGTTATTATAAGCTATTGTTTTAAATCTAAAAAAATTAAGGAGTGACTATTTATGGCAAGTTATTGTTCTAATTGCGGTAACCCTGTAGCTGATGGTCAAATCTGCCCGTGTATGATTCAACAGCAGGCAACCCCATATCCCACAGATCCGCAAGCTCCACAAGGTTATACCCCGCCTCCAGGCTACATTCCTCCTCAACCAGGATATGGGGCTCCCGGTGCTTATAACCAACCTCAGCACGCATATCAACAACCAATGGCTCCTTCAACTCCTTCGCCGGCTAAAACAATGTTTAGTGATTTAAAGCTTGTTTTGGGTGACTTTGTTAAGGATCCACTAAACTCAGCATCAACGACTTCAAAGCTCAGCCCTGCTACATCAAGTTGCCTTCTTGGCATTGAAGTGCTTGTTTTTATGATATTTTTATGGTGCACAGTTTTCTCAAAACTCGGAGACATACCTGCGGAAATTATATTCAAATTGCTTTTTATTGGAGCGTTTGAGATAGCCGCTTTATTCGGATGCCTGTTTTTAATGGCTAAAATCTTGGGCAGCAAACTCCCAGCAGTACATATTTATTCATCAGTAGCTATCTCATCAATAGTTCATTCTGCCGTAACTTTTGTCTGCGCAATCTTGTTTCTTCTATTTGGCGTTGATAGCTTTGCTCAGCAAATATTTATTTTTTCATCTATCGCTGCTTTTGTTTTTTCAATTTCTTTACTTGGAAGAAACATCTATGATACTAAAATCAAAAGTTTAAACAACCTGCTTATTATTTCTATTGCGTATTCAGTTCATATTGGTATCGTTTATTTGGTAGCTGAGAATATAGTTAAAGGAATGGTATCAGGCTTCTTGCCATTCTAGTTTTATAAATTATACTATATTTACTTAATCCCCCCACAATATATTTGTGGGGGGATATTATTTTCTTATATTAATCCTAATTTTTTCATTGATAATGCCTCATTATCCGCAACTATTATGTGATCATATAATGCTATATTAATACTTTCTAGAACAGATTTTACAACAAGTGTAAACTTAATATCTTGGGATGAAGCCTCAAGTAACCCACCCGGATGATTGTGCGACAACACAACCCTGACCGTTGATGTATTTGCAACCGCATCAATAATGTGCTTTAGTTCAATGTTTATGTGTTGTGGGGTTCCAACTGTTACTTTAACTTCCTTTTTTATTAAACGATTTGTAGAATTAAGACATAAAATATATAAAACCTCATACTCATGCTTAATATGTAGAGAAATGCAAAACTCCTTTAGTTTTTTTAGCGTATTAAAAACAGGGTATTCACCCATTCTGTTGCGCAATAAATATGGAATAAACATTCCAATCATAGCGAAATGCCCATCTGTCAACTCATTGACCCCCGGTATTTGTTTCCGCTCCGCCGAAGAGGCCTTTGTCATTCTGTCTATCGTTCCAAACCTATCCACCAATTCTTGAGCAATAGGGCGAGCATCCTGCGAAGGCGGTATAGTATAATAAAGCATCAGTTCCACAACATCGACCAACGACATATTTTGCAAGCCGTTTTCCATCATATTCTGGCGCATAAAACGTCTTCTTTCAGAATACTGTTGCGGAATCTCTTGGTAGGTTTGATTCATTTCATTAACAACTCCTTTGCATAAAATTATTTTTCTTCGATCATATTTCAGTATTCCCATTATATCATAAAAATTCGACATTTTAAATACAAATTATTATTTACAACGCACTATTGACAGAACAAGCATTGTTAAGTATAATATAAACCTAGCGTCAATAATGCTTTTGGAGAAGTACCCAAGTGGTCGAAGGGGCTCGCCTGGAAAGTGAGTAGGTCGTTAATAGCGGC
>CAYVCG010000070.1:1552-10344 GCA_964449985.1 uncultured Defluviitaleaceae bacterium | reverse complement strand
TACTATCCGGCTTTTTAAAACAGTTTTTCTATTCGTTCCATTGCTTTTATAACGTTTTTTCTATCGCCAAAAGCAGTTAGGCGGAAAAAGCCTTCGCCATTTGTGCCAAAGCCTGATCCCGGCGTTCCGACTACATTGGCGTTTGCTAAGAGATAATCAAAAAACTCCCAAGACGTCATATTATTTGGGCATCTAAGCCATATATATGGTGAGTTTTCTCCGCCGACAAACCAAATACCAAGCTTTTTAAGACTGTCTGAGATAATACGCGCATTTTCCATATAATATGCAATGTCTTGATTTATTTGGGTATAACCATCGTTTGAAAAAACAGCTTCTGCTCCTTTTTGAATTATATAAGGAACGCCGTTAAACTTTGTTGTTTGTCTGCGCAACCAAAGCTTATTAAGACTAATGTTATCGCTCATTAGTTCATTAGGCACTACCGTGTAACCACATCTTGTTCCAGTAAAGCCAGCAGTTTTTGAAAATGAGGAAAACTCTATGGCACATTCTTTCGCTCCGTCTATTTGGTAAATGCTTGTAGGCAGGCTTTCGTCTTTAATAAAGGCTTCATACGCACTGTCGAAAAGGATTAAGGCGTTGTTTGCAAGCGCATAATCAACCCATTCTTTTAGCTGTAGTTTGTTATACACCGCTCCCGTTGGGTTGTTTGGCGAGCAGAGATATATTATGTCTGCTTTCACGCTTTTGTCAGGCATAGGCAGAAATTTATTCTCGGGGCTGCCGTTTAAATACACGATATTTCTTCCCGCCATTATGTTAGTATCGACATAAACAGGATAAACTGGATCAGGAATAAGAACGGTATTTTCTTTATCAAAAATATCCAAGATGTTGCCCAAATCGCTTTTTGCTCCATCGCTTATGAAAACCTCTGATTCGTCCAGACATACATTCTTTTTCTCATAATAATTGCAAATAGCCTGGCGCAAGAATCCATATCCTTGCTCCTCACCATAACCACGAAATGTTGAAGAATCTCCCATTTCGGAGACGGCATCATGCATGGCGCTAATAACAGCGGGGGCAAGAGGTAATGTAACATCTCCGATACCAAGGCGTATTACTTCGCTATTTGGATTGGCCGCTTTATATTCATTTATTTTTTTTGCGATTATGGAAAACAGATAGCTATCTTTTAGATTTAAATAGTTTTTGTTTATATTCATTTTGTTTTTTTCCTTTCCAGATATTAGATTTCGATTGTTCCGTCAAAAACTTTCTTGCATTCACCAGTCATAAAAACAGCCTCATCGGTATAATTTACAACCAGATTACCGCCTGTTAATGCGACGGTTATATCCTCGCCTTTGTCGCAATAGCCATTTAAAACTGCGGCGACAGCTGATGCGCAGGCTCCAGTTCCGCAAGCAAGTGTTTCGCCACTTCCGCGTTCCCATACGCGCATTTTAAGGCTGTTTTTTCCTGTAAGCACAATAAATTCGGTATTTATTCTTTCCGGGAATAGTTGGTTGTTTTCAAATTTTGGGCCGATATGATTAAGGTCAAGCCCATCCACATCCTCGCAAAATACTACAGCGTGAGGGTTTCCCATTGAAACACATGTGATATGATAATTTTTGCCATCAATTTGTATTTCTTTGTTGATTACGCTGTCGCCTGGTAGATCAACAGGGATTTTTTCGGGAGACAACTCCGCTTGACCCATATTAACCTTAACAGATGAAACAACTGAATCGGCTACTGTAAGAAAAAGCTCTTTTATTCCGCTTAATGTTTCTATGCTCAGCTGTTGTTTACATACTATTTTGTTGTCATATAAATATTTAGCGACGCAACGAATAGCATTGCCGCACATTTTTCCCTCGCTTCCGTCGATATTAAACATGCGCATTTTTGCGTCTGCAACAGATGACTTCATTATTAAAACAATTCCGTCTCCACCTATACCGAAATGTCTGTCTGATAATGTAATTGCAAGCGCTTCAGGGGAATTTATTTCTGTATCAAAGCAGTCGATATAAATATAATCATTACCGCAACCTTGCATTTTAGTAAAATTTAATAACATATAATCGCTCCTTTTTGTTATAATGAAATAGCTTTGGATCACTATATTACGGCAAAAAAAGGCGCTCATCGCATAATGCTAATTAAAATAGCGGTTCTAAAAAACCCGCAAAGCATTATCTGATGAACGCCTTTGTTCAAAAAATGTATTAATATATCGTTAAGTATGCAACAAACATATTGATTTGTCAATAGGCTTACAAGCATAAAAACTATCGACATATTTCGCATTATGCTTGAAAAAAGTTATAATAGATGTTAGTATTATATTGCCATATTTGTAGATTATATGGTATATGCATTAAATTAAGGAGATTTATGCTTATGGAAGTTATAAATTGGGATGAAGTGTTACTGCCATATGCTCAGGCTGTGGACGAACTTGTCGTCAAGCTTTCCAGCCTTGCATCTGGGTATAAAAAACTAGATAAACCTTCGCCTATTGAACATGTTGACGGCAGAGTGAAAAAAATTTCGAGCCTGTTGGAAAAAGCCAACAGAAAGGGAATCGCCGTCGAAGATATAACAACAAAGATTGAGGACATCGCAGGCATTAGGATAATCTGCCGGTTTATAGGCGATATAGAGAGGGTCATTGAGCTTATAAAAGACAGAAGCGGCATAGATCTTGAGCTAATTAAAGAGCATGATTATGTTACTAATATAAAATCCAGCGGGTATAGAAGCTATCATCTTATTATTCGCTATCCCGTTATAACGGCTTTCGGTTTTTCGAAGGTTGTTTGCGAAATACAAATACGAACAATGGCTATGAACTTCTGGGCGACTATTGAGCATTCTTTGAGATATAAATATAACGGCAAGATACCCGAGCATCTGCAGCAACGTCTTATATCATCATCAGAAGCGGCTGCAAGGCTTGATAATGAGATGAATGAGATTCGCGGAGAGATAATGGAAGCACAGCAGGTTTATCAAAACAAGACGGTATTGATTGATGAAATCTTGGCGGATATACAGAGGTTATACTATACAGCCCAAATTGATGAAGTTACCGAACTTAATAATCAATTCTTTGTATTGTATGAGGAAGGGAATTTTGAAAAGCTTATTGAATTTGGCCGGCAATTAAAGGTCATGAGAGAATTGTACAGGATTTAAGAGTTTAAGCGCGCTGGGAAATCCTAATATATGATTTTCCGGCGCGTATTTATTTTGTTTATTTTAGGTAGGGATTATTGTGATATTCGCTATTGGTGATTTGCATTTGAGCTTTGGGTTGGATAAGAAAAAACCCATGGATGTCTTTGGAAACAAATGGGCAGGGCATTACGAAACCATAAAAAATAACTGGGAAGCCAATGTTTGCAAGGAAGACTTGGTGCTTGTTCCGGGAGATGTATCTTGGGCGATGACAGAGAAGGAATTTGAAAAAGATGCAGAGTTTATTCATCTTCTTCCAGGCAAAAAGGTTATAATGGGAGGCAACCATGATTTTTGGTGGAGTTCCACAACAAAGCTTAACAATATGTATGAAGACATGTTTTTTCTTAAAAATACGTGCTATGAATATGAAGAAGGTTTTTTTATATGCGGCTCGAGGGGCTGGATTTGCCCCAACGATTCTAACTTTACCGCTCATGATTTAAAGATATATAAAAGGGAGCTCATTAGGCTAAAGATGTCCTTGGATTGCGCTATGAGAAACAATGCAAATAGAATCATTATTATGCTTCATTTTCCGCCGTTTAATGACAGGAGAGAAAAGACCGGATTTGTGGAAATTATTGAGCAGTATCCCGTTTGCGCTGTAGTTTATGGGCATCTGCATGGGGATAGGTGCAAAACGGCCGTTAGCGGTGATATAGATGGGATAACTTATCGCCTTGTTTCTGCGGATAGCATTAAGTTTAACCCAATAAGAGTGTTCTAACAGCAAATCACCACTGTCCGCCAAGCGGGCTGTGGTGATTTTTAGGTTGTATCATCTCTATTCTTCAAAATCGCTGGCAGCTTCCAGGATCATTTTCTTTAGTTTGCGCTTGTCATGAGAGCCTGGATCAATTTCCATCTCGAAATCTTCAAACTCATCATCTTCGAGCAAATAAATAGTTGAAAACGGAGTTGATAAATCGCTTTCAAACGTTATCTCTCCTTCAATAGCCCATGATTCCTCATCGCTTTTATCAATACTAATAATATTTACCTCGGTGATATTTATCATAATAACCCTCCCAAATTTGATGAAAAATATATATTATATGTGTGAGCATTGTTTTTATGGGGCGTTTTGAAAACCAAAAGTTTTTGTCCGCTGTTTCTCCAATAAATATGTCGTATTTTGAATGTAGAAAGATTATAGTATAAGTTATGTTGTGTTCCCCGTGAAAAATCACACATCCTAAATACAATTTCACGTTTATTCTTATGACTAATAAAAAAAGTTATGCATAAAAAATATATACATTTAAGACCACATATATGATATATTAGAAATAAATATATGTAAAGTATAAATTTTTAAAAATTTTTTAAAAGGGGAATAAACATGAATTTGGGATTTATAGGAACGGGGAACATGTCGTCCGCTATAATAAAGGGCTTGTCCAAAAACAATTCGAGAAAATTCGACATATTTGCGTATGATATAAGCGAGCACAATCTTTCAAATATATGCGGAAATGGTATGGTAAGCAAATGCTGTTCAAATAAAGAGGTGGCTGAAAACAGCGATTTTATTTTTTTGTGTGTAAAGCCAAACGCTCTTGAAGCTGTTTTGAAAGAGATTGCAGTGTTTTTAAAAAGCGATGCTGTATTGGTTTCTATTGCCGCAGGAAAAACAATCGGCTTTATTGAAACAGCGCTTGGCAAAACATATCCTGTTATAAGAACGATGCCGAATGTTAACGCGCTTGTGGGCGAGAGCATGACAGCGTTGTGTAGAAATGCCGCCGTAATAGATGAGAGGTTTGAGATAGTTAAAGAAGTTTTTTCATCCATCGGAAAAACCGTTGTTATTGATGAAAAATATTTTAGCATATTTGTTGGATTATCAGGTTCGGCCCCGGCATACGTTTATTTATTTGTCGATTCTATAGCAAGAGCAGGGGTCAAAGCCGGTTTGGACAAGAAAACTTCTCTGGAAATAGCAGCGCAGGCTGTTCTTGGCAGTGCGAAAACTATTATAGAGAGCGGAAAACATCCTTGGGAGCTTATAGACATGGTATGTTCGCCCGGTGGCACGACGATTGAAGGGATATCTTCTTTACTGGATAACGGCTTTGAATCGGCTGTTATGAAAGCCGTTGAAGCTGTTATAAATAAGGATATGCGGATGTAAAGAAAAATTAAAACTAAAACATAAATACAGGAGAAATACGATGCCGAAATTACCAAAGGAATTTACTGATACGATGCGCGGGCTTATGGGAACAGAATATGATGACTTTATAGCCGCAATAACCGATAGAGGGCGAAATCATCATGGTCTGCGCATAAATACTCTAAAAACTGATATAGATAAATTAAAACGCCTAATAAATGCTGATTTAAGTCCTGTAAAGTGGTGCAATACGGGTTTTTATTATGATGAAAGCCTTCGCCCCGCAAAACTGCCTTATTATCAGGCCGGCCTTTATTATATTCAAGAACCTTCGGCTATGAGCCCTGCTTCTGTTCTCCCTATTGAACATGGAGATAGAGTGTTGGACGTTTGTGCGGCTCCCGGGGGAAAGACTACGCATTTGGCGGCTAAGCTGGGTGGTTCGGGTGTTATTGTTTCCAACGACATAAGCGGTTCCAGATGTGCCGCTCTAATTAAAAACATTGATCTAATGGGCATTAAAAACGCCGTAGTAACAAATGAGGCACCGAAGAAGCTGGCGGAAAACTTTGAGGGATGGTTTGATAAAGTATTAATAGATGCTCCATGCTCCGGAGAAGGTATGTTCCGTAAGGACGAGACAGCGATAAAATGCTGGACATCACACAGTCCGGAGGATTGTACGGTTTTGCAGGAAAAGATACTTGAGGATTCTGCGTGTATGCTAAAGCCGGGAGGAATGATGGTGTATTCCACATGCACGTTTAACCCTTCTGAAAATGAGCTGATGATACAGCAGTTTATTAATAAAAACAGCGATTTTGAGATCGTTCCGATAGATCATGAAAAATATGGGCTTAATCCCGGGAGATATGATTGGGCAGATGGAGACAAACGGCTTTTTGGCTGTGCAAGGGTGTTCCCTCATAAAAATATGGGTGAGGGGCATTTTTTAGCTTTGCTTAAAAAATCAGGCGAAAAGCAAATCAAATCAGTCGAGACAAAAAAACAACCGCCAAAAGATGCGGCATGCTTTGTGCAATTTTGCGAGAATTATTTATTAAATGAGCTTTGCGGAAATATCGCTTTAAGAAAATATGCGGTGTATTTAGAGCCGTATGATATGCCGGAACTTCGCGGTATAAGAGCCTTAAAAACAGGTTTGTATGTCGGTGACATAAAAAACGGCAGGTTTGAGCCTTCCACAGCGTTTGCTCTTGCTCTAAAAAAATCCGAGTTTAAAAATGTCTTGGATTTCGAAAATGGGTCAGAACAAATAAGGCGGTATTTAAACGGTGAATCGTTTGAAGTAGATGCATCGGAAGGCTATAATCTTGTTTGTGTTGATGGTTATGCATTGGGGTTCGGAAAGGTCGTTAACGGTCGGCTTAAAAACAGAAGAATGTAGATGCAATTTGCATAATTTTATGACGCATATTTATACTTAAAACATAAATTTTAAAAATTTTTGCAATATTATTTATATTATTAAAATAAATGACGAATATTTATATGATTGGTGATTTTTTATGAAGATGAAACTATTAAAAAATGAATTTTCTGTGTGTAAAATAAATGATTATGTCGATTTAAATATATGTGGGGAGTATGTATTTTTATCCAGAACCCCTGATGAAGTATCGCTTGTTTGCGAATCTGATAAAGTTCCGAATAATGTTGTGATAAAAGAAGCTGGGTGGAGGGCGTTTAAAATAGATGCCGTCCTTGATTTTTCTCTTATAGGAATAATTGCAAGGATATCACGTGTTTTGGCTGAAGGAGGGATAGGTATATTTGTAGTTTCGACATATGATACTGATTATGTCTTAGTAAAATCCTTTAATCTTGAAATAGCTATAAAAATACTATCCGATGAAGGTTTTGAGGTTAAATCTTTAGATTAGGGGGTAGCTTTTTTGGACAACAATAAAAAAGACTATTGGTTGGGATTAACATATTTTTTTGTTTCCGCTTTATGTATATGTTCGTATTTCAAAACGCCTGATAACGATACGCTTTTATATAAATTCTTAGGGATATTCGGCATTCCTCCGGGTATACCTATTGGACAAGGCGGTATGCTATATATATACGGCTTGTTTGTTCTCATTATAATGATAATATGTATAAAAAAGGCGATCAAGTATTGGTGGTCATACGGCGAACGCTTTGCCAGATACAATATAATTCTTCGCTATTTGCCTGTCATAGTAAGCATTATTGTAGTTTTAATATGCTTTAATATAAACACAATATATTATTCTGCAAAGAGCATTAGCGGTGGTCTTAGGGCTATTGTTTTTTACGACAATTCCTCACAAAACCATATAAACTACCGGCTTTACAATGATATTATAACCTATGAGTATTATTTTGCTTTTGAAAATTTCAGTAATGAAGACCAGGAATTCAAAGTGAAGATTGATAATTCGCGCTGGAATTATGACGATGTCATCCCTAGTGAAATCGTTATTAAGGATGACAATGGTGAGGATGAGGTTTTTTCACTTGCTCCTAAACAACGGCGCGTATTTAGCGGAAGTTTTAATGAAAAAAGCCCCACATATAATAATGAAGGGGAGCAGTTTAGCGGTTTCTTGGATGCAAAAGTTATTTTATATAACGAACATGAACAATGCACGCCTAAGCCTATAGTAAATTATTTGCCCTATTAAGACTTGAAGTTAATAATAAATTGCTTTAAAATAACACATGACAGGAGTTTTGGCTATATGGATATAAAAAGGCTTAATTTGATTTATTTCAGCCCAACGCAAAGTACAAAGAAGATTGTTTATTCAATCGCAAAAGGCGCTGATATAAAAGTTCCCACAAGGCAAGTAAACCTAACATCTCGATCAGAGCGTGAAAAGGAATACATCTTTGGGCCTGATGATCTGCTGATTGTCGGAACACCTTCATATGGTGGGCGTTTACCGCAGTTAGATCCTCCTTTGTTTGAAAATTTTAAGGGCAACAATACCCCTGTGATTTTTGCTGCAGTTTATGGTAATATAGGATACGGGGATATTTTGCTAGAGCTAAAGAATATGTTTGACGAAAAAGGATTCTTTTGTGTTGCTGGCGGAGCTTTTGTTGCTCAACATGCAGCAAGCACGAAAATCGGCAGCGGCAGACCAAATGAGGATGACCTTAAAGAAATGGCGAGATTTGGCGCTTTGGTGGTTGAAAAGCTTAATGACCCGGAGCGTATGTCTATTCCTCCGAGTTTGCCTGGGAATTTTCCTTATAAACTGTTGCCGCCTTCTCCTCCTCTTTCTCCTGTTGCGAATAGCAATTGTATTTATTGTATGTTATGCTATATGTGGTGTCCTATGGATGCTATTCCTTATTACAGCCCGAACGAAACCGATGTCAACAAATGCATAAGGTGTCAGGGTTGCGTTAGAAGATGCCCTGTTTCCGGCAGGGAAATAGATAATGAAACATATAG
>CAYVCG010000070.1:0-1452 GCA_964449985.1 uncultured Defluviitaleaceae bacterium | reverse complement strand
GGTTATCTAAAATATTAAGGATGATGAAATGCCTTTTTTACCCATATCAAAAGATGAATTAAATAGCCTTGGAATAGAACAGCCGGATTTTGTCCTAGTAACGGGCGATGCGTATGTTGATCATCCGTCGTTTGGGGCGGCTGTTATCGGCAGAGTGCTGCAAAATGGCGGTTACAGCGTTGGCATTATTGCGCAGCCGGATTGGAACAATCTGGAGAGCTTTGATGTTTTTGGAAAACCCCGGCTTGGTTTTCTTGTGACGAGCGGAAATATAGATTCTATGGTAAATCACTATACTGTGGCTAAGAAACGCCGGGAAAAGGATTTTTATTCGCCCGGCGGAAAAGCAGGACTTCGGCCAGACCGTGCGACGATTGTTTATTCCAACAAGGTCAGAGAATTATACAAAGATTGTCCTATTATAATCGGTGGTGTCGAGGCGAGCCTAAGGCGCCTTGCGCACTATGATTATTGGTCGGACAGTGTTCGCAGGTCTTGCTTGTTGGATTCTGGGGCTGATCTTCTTATTTATGGCATGGGAGAGCGGCAAATTATCGAAATGGCTGATGCGCTTTCCCGCGGGTTAAATATTTTTGATTTAAGTTTTATTAAAGGAACTGCTTATAAAACGAAAGATATTTCTTTGCTTTCTGATTTTGTTGAGCTGCCAACCTACGAACATGTGAAATCTGATAAAGCAGCTTATAATAAAAGCTTTAAAATACAATATGAAAATACCGATGCTATAACGGCAAAAACTCTGATTCAGCGTCATGGCAATGTTTGGGTTGTTCAAAACCCTCCGGCTATGCCGCTTTCTGAAAATGAGATGGATGCCGTTTATTCGCTTAAATATGAACGCAGGCCACACCCCGTTTATGAAAAGAATGGCGGGGTTCCCGCTATCGAAGAGGTAAAGTTTAGCCTAATTAGCAGCCGGGGATGTTTTGGGGGCTGCAATTTTTGCGCGCTTACGTTTCATCAAGGAAGAACCGTTTCTTCTCGCAGCCACAAATCTTTGCTTGCTGAGGCCGAAAAGGTGATAAACGAGCCTGATTTTAAAGGCTATATCCATGACGTTGGTGGCCCAACAGCAAACTTTAGAAAACCATCATGCAAAAAACAGCTTAAAAGTGGAGTTTGCGCAAACAAGCGGTGTATAGCCCCAAAACCGTGTGCAAATCTTGAAATAGACCATACGGATTACTTGAATTTGTTAAGAAAACTTCGTGAGCTGCCGGGCGTGAAAAAGGTTTTCGTGCGTTCCGGTTTGCGATATGATTATTTAATAATGGATAAAAACACCAAGTTTTTTGAAGAGCTTTGCAAGCATCATATAAGCGGGCAGCTAAAAGTCGCGCCGGAGCATATAAGCCCGAGGGTGCTTGAAAGAATGGGAAAGCCGGGGCGTAATATTTATGACAGATTTGTTCAGAAGTATTATGAAATAAA
>CAYVCG010000069.1:0-10628 GCA_964449985.1 uncultured Defluviitaleaceae bacterium | reverse complement strand
ATTGCTAGCGGCTCAAACGGTAATTGTATATTCGTATCTTATGGAGAAACTAAAATCCTTATTGATGCTGGCCTAAGCGGGAAGGCTATTGAACACGGTCTGAAATCAGTTGGAGTTGATGGTTCGGAAATAGACGCGATATATATAACCCATGAGCATTCTGATCATATTAAGGGCGCGGGCATTATTTCGAGGCGTTATAACATACCTATATTTGCCACAGAGGGAACATGGAGCTTTATAGAAAAATATAAATCTATAGGAGAAGTTGTTCCCAAAAACAAAAGATACATATATAAAGAAGAGCAGCATATTTTAAATGATATTAGCATACTTCCGTTTGCAATACCCCATGATGCGGCAGAACCAGTGGGTTATTGCATTTCTGGAGGTTGTTTTAAAGTTGCTGTTGCCACAGACATGGGTCACATATGCGAAACTGTTTTAAACAATATACAAAATGTGGACATTTTGCTGCTTGAAAGCAATCACGATATTAATATGCTGAAAACCGGAGGCTATCCTTATGTTTTAAAGAAAAGGATATTAAGCGATAATGGGCATTTATCCAATGTTAGCGCCGGTGAGCTTTTATCCAGATCTTATTCTGAGAAGCTAAAGCATGTTATTTTGGGGCATCTAAGCGGTGAAAACAACAGCCCGATACTTGCTTACGAGACTGTTTTTAATATACTTCTTTCTAATGGAATCCCTGTTAATGAATCGTTTAAGCTGCATTTGGCAAACAGGGGCAGGGTGGGGCAACTGTTAGAGCTTCATGAGCAGAAAGCCTACGACATAGCGCCTATATTGTAGCTGTAAATTAAATTCTTCTATACATATTGCTAATCCAGCAGCTCAAACTCATTCCTATAGAATCTTATCAACCCTTCGTCTCTCATTTTGCAAAGCTCGTTGGACATTGCGCTGCGGTCAACGCAAAGATAATGCGCCAGTTCCTCACGATTAAACGGTATAGTAAACTTTTTTGCCATGCCGCGTTGTATATTAAAGTATGAGAGTAACTTTTCTCTTGTTGTGCGCTTTGAGAGTATTTCAATTTTCTGATTGAGCATTAAATTTTTCTTTGCAATAAGGCGAAGCATGTTTTCAATTAATTTGGTATGAAACAGGCAGGCGGAAGAGCAAGATGTAATAATCCTTTTGTAGTTAATAAACAGTATTTCGCTATCTTCTGCCGCTTGCACAGTTACAGGGGCATGGTCAACTCCGGCGCAGGCAAAAACCTCGCCGAACAGCTCTGACACTGCAAGCTCTGTGAGTATCATGATTTTGCCGTCTATATCCTCTTTAATGATTTTCACACTTCCTGATAAAACCAGCCCAACAAAATCAGTAGTATCCCCGGATAACAGGATTATATCGTTCTTTTTATATAAAACAGTTTTTGCGGAAAGACAATCAAACATTTTTTCAAAATCACTGAAAGCAATTCCATCAAATAAGGGATTGCTTTTTATTATATTAAAAGTATTTTTCATAAAAACATCCTTTCGTTGCAAATACAACAGACTTGTTGTTTTTATTATATTATAATAGCAACATAAAAACAAGGAGGTTTGTTTTATGATTAGAAAAATAATTAAAATTGATGAAGATAAATGCAATGGTTGCGAACTTTGTGTGTCGGCTTGCCATGAGGGCGCGATTGGTATGGTTGATGGAAAGGCGAAACTGCTGCGTGATGACTATTGTGACGGGCTTGGAAACTGCTTACCCGTATGTCCTACCGGGGCTATTAGCTTTGAGGAACGCGATGCGGCAGCTTTTGATGAAGCCGCTGTTAAATCCAATATGGAAAACAAGCAGCAACAGAAGTTGCCATGTGGTTGTCCTGGGACAAATTCAAAGCATATAGAACGCCAGAGAATAGATATCAGCAATTTATCTATCAATGCAGCAAAATTTGAAAAAGTTGAAACGCACCTAAACCAATGGCCTGTGCAGATTAAGCTCGTTCCGCCAAATGCCCCATATTTTAATAATGCTCATTTACTTGTTGCGGCTGATTGCACGGCTTTTGCTTATGGCAATTTTCATGAAGATTATATGAAAAACAAAGTTACAATCATCGGTTGCCCAAAACTTGACGAGGGCGATTATTCTGAAAAACTGACTGCCATTTTAAAAATGAACAATATAAAATCCGTAACGATTGCCCGAATGGAAGTGCCGTGTTGTGGTGGTATTGAGAACGCAGTAAAAACGGCCTTACAAAATTCCGGGAAACTTATTCCGTGGCAAGTTGTCGTCATTTCAATTGATGGCAGCATTATTGAACAATAAAAGGAGGAACGAACTATGTCAATGTTTTGTTTTCAATGCGAGCAAACTGCTAAAGGAACAGGCTGTACTATAGGAGGCGTTTGCGGCAAAAAAGCTGATTGCTCAAATTTACAGGATGTATTAACCGGGGAGTTAATTGGATTGGCAAGGACAGCCAAAGGTAAAAAAACGACAGAAAGCACAGATAAAGCAATAATAGATGGTTTATTTACAACCGTAACAAATGTGAATTTTAATAATGAAACAATTGAGGAGCAAATCAAAATTGTTAAAGCAGAAAAAGAAAAGCTTATTCCTCGGTGCAGGAGTTGTGCATCGGCATGTTCAAAAAATGATTCCTACGATATGAGCAGGCTTTGGAACGATGATGAAGATATTCGTTCACTTAAATCTTTGTTGCTCTTTGGATTGCGCGGAATGGCAGCCTATGCACACCATGCGTATGCTTTGGGGATGAGTGATGCCAAGGTTAATAGCTTTTTCTATAAAGGTCTGGCTGCTATAGGTGAAAATACTCCTGCTGATGAACTGCTTGGTCTTGTTATGGAGCTTGGTCATATCAATCTAAAATGTATGGAGGTTCTTGATGCCGCAAACACCGGTGCATTTGGCAATCCAGTGCCGACAAAGGTAGGCTGTGATATTGAGCCTGGCCCGTTTATAGTTATATCAGGGCATGACCTGCATGACCTAAAACTGCTTTTGGAACAGACAGCGGGAAAGGGCATCAACATCTACACCCACAGCGAAATGTTACCAGCACATGGCTATCCGGAGTTGAAAAAATACGAGCACCTAAAAGGCAATTTTGGCACTGCATGGCAAAATCAGCAGACAGAATTTGAGAATATCCCTGCCCCCATTTTATTTACGACAAACTGCCTTATGCCTGTTAAGCCAAGCTATGCTGATAGAGTTTTTACGACTTCTGTCGTCTCTTATCCAGAAATCATACATATCGGTGAGAATAAGGATTTTAGCCCTGTCATTAACAAAGCGCTGGAGCTTGGGGGTTATAAAGAATTACAAAAAATGACAGGGATTAACGGCGGCAATACACTAACGACGGGCTTTGCTCATGGCACGGTGCTGTCTGTGGCAGATAAAGTGATTGATGCTGTAAAAGGTGGCGCAATTAAGCATTTCTTTGTTGTCGGCGGCTGTGATGGAGCAAAAACTGGAAGAAACTACTACACCGATTTTGTTAAGCAAACACCCAACGATACCGTTGTTCTAACCCTTGCTTGCGGTAAATACAGATTTAATGACCTAGATCTCGGAGAAATCGGTGGTTTGCCTCGTATTATGGACATGGGACAATGCAATGATGCTTATAGCGCAATAAAGGTTGCTGTTACATTATCAGAAGCCTTCAACTGTTCGTTAAATGAGCTGCCGTTGAGTTTAGTGCTATCATGGTATGAACAGAAGGCTGTTTGTATCCTGCTCACGCTTCTGGCGCTCGGCATTAAAAACATATACATCGGGCCAAGTCTGCCGACATTTATTTCACCGAATATATTAAATGTATTGGTAGATAAGTTTAACCTGACTCAAATTTCTACGCCTGAAACCGACCTTAGGAAGATTCTTGGATAATATCTTTATAAAACTTTATATTCAAAAGAAACTGGTGGATTTGAGATTACATCAAAGCCGCCGGTTTCTTTTTCTGCGCTTTTCTTTTTAACTTATTCCCGTTCTCTTATCGTAACTTCAATTGTATCACCGGGCTGTTTTCCGATTTTAGCACGGATAGCCTTTTGTATACCAATAATGTGGCACGGTGTTTTCATGCGTACCAAACTTCCATCATATGCTTCTCCATCAAAAGTTGCACTAACTTTTACCCGGCCTTTGCCAAACTCAGTACGAACATCAAACGGAAATTCAACATATGCGCCATCAATGTCTGGAACTTTCTGAATCACTGCCAAAAATTTATAAACTTTCTCGTTCATTTTATTTCCTTCTTTCTTATCAAATGAGTTTACATAATTTAATTATGACAACTGTTATCGTATGTTATATATGAATTTCGTAATATAGTTGTAAAGGCTTTAATATTTTATAGCTTATCGAAATATTAATAAATATAAACAAACTTTATTTAATAATAGGGGGTTTTAAGCTTGAGCATTATTAATGCTGTAAAAGGGGTTTTTATAGGGATAGCACTTGTAATTCCTGGGTTAAGCGGAAGTATGTTCGCTGTTGTTGTCGGCTTATATGACAGGCTGCTGACGGCGATAAATGGTTTTAAACAGGATATAAAAAAGCATTCCGCTTTTTTGATTCCTATTGTCATTGGTGTCGGCGTTGGTATTCTGGCTTCAACAAAGCTTGTGTTATGGTTATGCGAAAACTATATTTTCCAATCGTATTCTTTTTTTATCGGCCTTGTTTTAGGAAGTGTTCCGCTTGTATACAGAAAAGCTTCGGCAAAGCCGATTAATGCATCAAAGCTATTTGTTTTTATTATATCGTTTATAGCTATAATTAGTCTTTCTGTTATTGCAAAATCAATTGATACTGCCGGAAATGAATCATATGTTAGCATATCAAAAATAGGTGGCGTTAAAGATGCCGGTATGGTTTTTTTTGCAGGGCTTTTTTCATGCTCGCTCATGGCTATTCCGGGGGTCAGCGGGAGCATTATGCTTATGCTAATAAATCAATATGGAACAGTGTATAACTCTGTTTCAAAAATTGGGGATATGCTTAGGTTTATTGTTCAGGGAAATTTTGAAAAAGCAACGGAATTGTTGCCCGCTGTCATGGTAGTGATACCATTTATTGTTGGGGCATGTACAGGAATAATCTTGATTTCAAAACTTCTTGTCTTTTTACTGTCAAGGTTTGAATCAAACGTATATTACGGTGTTGGCGGGCTTATGGCCGGTGCTATTGTTATGATTTTTGCCAGCGGTGTTCTAGGAGGACTTTTAGCACGAACAGGAGGCGGACTTATTAGCGGTCTATTGGGGGCATTAGTCATTGTAATATACATAGCTATCGGGTATTTATGCGCTGTCTTTTTGGAAGGAACGGATTAATTAATATTGAAATAAAATGGGGAATGGTATATGATAAATATTGGTTATAATAGTATTAAACAAGATTTTCCATAAATATGGAGGTGCGTAATGGCTAATTCAGTTACTATTGAAGAATTGCTAAAAGAATTTAAACTAAAATTATTAACACCTGAGGTTGATATATCAAAAAAGATTTTGCATCATCCGGAAATTAATAGGCCGGCGTTGCAGCTTGCTGGTTTTTTCGATTATTTTGATTCTGACAGGCTTCAAATACTAGGTATCGTGGAATATACTTATATTGAAAAGATGGATGAAGAAACAAGGAATAAAACGCTTAAAAAGATTTTCAGCTATAAGATACCATGTTTTGTTTTTTGCAGGGGTTTGGATCCTTTGCCAGAGGTTATAAACTATGCTCATGAAAATGATATACCTATTTTGCAATCTGAGGATGCCACAACGAATTTTATGGGCGAGGTAATACGCTGGCTCAAGGTTCGCCTTGCTCCAAGGGTAACGATACACGGTGTTTTGATCGATATTTTTGGCGAAGGAATTCTTCTTATGGGCGAAAGCGGTATCGGCAAAAGCGAAACAGCTTTAGAGCTTATTAAGCGCGGACACAGGCTTGTTGCTGATGATGCTGTTGAAATCAAAAAGGTTTCAGACCAAACGCTTATAGGCAGTTGCCCTGAGATAATACAGTATTTTATCGAGCTTAGAGGTATCGGCATAATAGACGTTAAACAAATGTATGGTGTTGAATCGATAAAAGCGACACAAAATATTGATTTGATTATTAAGCTTGAAGCATGGGATAAAACAAAGGAATACGAACGTTTTGGCCTGGAAGAGGAATATACTGAAATATTGGGTAATAGAATTATTTCTCACACAATACCGATTCGCCCAGGTAGAAACCTAGCTATTATTTGTGAATCGGCCGCTATTAATCACAGGCAGAAAAAGATGGGATATAATGCGGCAAAGGTCTTAAATGAAAGGGCTAAGTTTAATTTTAATTTATAGAAATGATTATAGTGTGCTGCTAGCTTTTGATAGGAGAATGCGAAAATGTATTATATAGGGATTGATTTGGGTGGAACAAAAATCGCCGTTGGTCTTGTTTCTGAGGATGGCGTAATTATAACCAAAAAAAGTGTACCCACGCTTAACCACCGGATGCCTGCGGAAATCATTAAGGATATGGTTGATACATGTTTTTTGGTCATTGATGAAAGCGGGGTATCGATTTCTGATATCGCTTCTATTGGTATAGGCTCTCCTGGCTTTGTGTATCCTCCGGACGGGGTTTTGGTTTATGCAAACAATCTTAAATTTGATAATACATGTGTTCGCAGCGAAATTCAGAAGTCATTGGATTTGCCTGTATATGTTGAAAATGACGCCAACTGCGCAGCTCTTGGAGAAAGCGTTGCTGGCGCTGCAAAGGGCGCTATCAATTCTGTCACTGTGACGCTTGGAACGGGCGTTGGCAGTGGAATAATTATCAATAAAATGATTTATAGCGGAACCTTTTTTGGGGCTGCTGAAATAGGGCATCATTGTATTATGGTTGATGGCGAGGTATGTACTTGTGGCAGGCATGGATGTTGGGAGGCTTATGCCTCTGCAACTGCCCTTATAAGGGACGCTAAACGCGCTGTTTTAGAAAATACCGATAGCCTTATTCTAAAGCTTGCGAATAATGATTCGCAGGCTATAAATGCAAAAATGGTGTTTGATGCCGCTGATGAAAACGACGAAACTGCCGTGTGCTTGGTTGATAACTATATAAAATACATTTCTGAAGGAATAACAAACTTGATTAATATCTTCCAGCCGGAGATTTTGGTAATCGGCGGAGGGGTTTCGAGCCGGGGCGAAAGGCTTTTAAAACCCATAATACAATATGTTGAAAAAACGGTTTATGGAGGAGCTTTAAAGACGGATATCGTCATGGCAAAGCTTGGGAATGACGCTGGGATTATTGGCGCTGCTATGCTTGGGAAGGCAAATTAATAACAAAATATAAGGACGTGCTTGATATTGAAAGAAGCAATTGTATCAACGCTTTATGAATTGTTTCCACGAGAGCAGATAAAACTTAACGAACCTATGAAAAATCATACGTCGTTTAAAACCGGCGGCAATGCGGATGTTTTTATAATACCGAGGAATGTGGCAGAGCTTCGTGTTGCTGTTAGGTTTTGTAATAACGAAAGCTTGCCTTATTATGTTATCGGAAACGGATCGAACCTATTAGTGCGTGATAAAGGCTTTAGAGGCGTGATAATATCAACTGAGGCTTTGAAGGGTTGCAAAGTAATTAATGAAACCGAAGTTGAAATAGAGGCAGGGTGTTTGCTTGCATATGCTGCTAAAATAGCTTTAAAGCACAATCTTTCAGGCTTTGAGTTTGCTTCCGGAATACCGGGAACATTTGGAGGGGCTGTCTGTATGAATGCAGGGGCATATGATGGCGAGATTAAGAACGTGTTTGTAAGCGGGGAAGTGCTGATGCCAAACGGCAGCATTGCAAAATTATCTGCCGATGAGATGGGCTTTGGCTATAGAACCAGCAATGTTCAAAAAAACGGCTGGATAGTTTTAAGCGGTGTTATCGGGCTTCTGCCAGGTAATTATCCTGATATAAACGCTAAAATGCTGGAACTGAACAAACGTAGGCATGATAAACAGCCCTTGGAGAAACCTAGTGCTGGCAGCACGTTTAAGCGCCCGGAAGGATATTTCGCAGGAAAGCTTATTATGGATAGCTCTTTAAGAGGTTTTTCCATAGGCGGGGCTCAGGTTTCTGAAAAACATTGCGGTTTTGTTATCAATAATAATGGCGCAACTTCCGATGATATAATTAAGCTTATAGAGCATGTTAAAAAAGTTGTTTTTGATAAACAAGGTGTTGTTCTGGAGCCGGAGGTTAAAATTATTGGCGAGGAATAAATATTATGTTGTAATACTTTTTTGCTGAATTATTCGTATATACTAAAGAGGTGTTTATATAATGCAATTTGTTATTGTGACGGGAATGTCTGGCGCAGGGAAATCAACCGTTCTAAAAATATTGGAGGATATGGATTTTTTTTGCGTGGACAATCTTCCGCCGTCTTTAATATCAAAATTTGCGGAGATTTGCTTCCGTCCCGGTTCTGACATAAATAAAATTGCTTTAGGGATAGATATCCGTGGCGGAAGATTGTTTGATGATCTAATACCCAGTCTTGAAGCGCTGAGTTTTGATGATTATGAATATACTATACTGTTTTTGGATGCTTCGGACGATGTTTTATTAAACCGATTTAAAGAAACGAGACGATCCCACCCATTAGCAAAAAATGACAGGATTATAACCGGTATTTTGTTGGAAAGGGATCTTTTGTCTGGCATAAAGCAAAAATCATCTATCATTGTTGATACAAGCAATATGCTGACACGTCACCTTAGGGAAAAAATGGCTGAAATCATTATTGATGAAAAGAAATTTAACAGCCTTATGATTACTGTTTTATCTTTTGGTTTTAAGTTCGGTATACCTGCTGATTCTGATTTGATGTTTGACGTTAGGTTTATCCCGAATCCGTTTTACGTTAAAGGTTTGCGTGAGCAAACAGGAAATGATGCGCCAGTAAGCGATTATGTTATGAATTGGGATGTCAGTAAAGCTTTTCTTGAAAAAATGATTGATATGGTAAAGTTTCTTATTCCCAATTATATTAACGAAGGAAAAAACCAGCTGGTTATCAGCATTGGCTGCACTGGCGGCAAGCATCGTTCTGTTACTCTTGCAAACAAGCTTTATGCAGAGCTTGTGAAAGATGGCGAAAGCGCCATAATCAAGCATCGTGACATAAATCAAACAAGATAATCGGTTGTTGATATTATTTTATTTAAAGGGTATAATGAAAATAATATCTATTGTTTAAGGAAAAGGAGGGCGTTTTTTTATGATGGTTATTGCAGGTATTTTATTGCTAATCGGCTGTGGGCTTATCGTGGCGGAGATTTTTATTCCTGGTTTTGGCGTTTGCGGCATAATGGGCATAGTTTTGCTTATTGCGTCGTCTGCGTTGACTATTATTGCGTCTCCGTTAGGCATTATAATCGTTGGGGTTGAGCTTTTTATTGTCTTTATTATTTCGTACTTCCTGTTTACATACATAAAATCAAAACAGCTGTATGGAAAGATTATTTTAAACGAGACTCTTAACGTCGATAAAAAAGAATTTGGTGACCTTAGTTACTTTTTCGGGAAAATAGGTATAGCTAAAACATCTTTAAGGCCTCATGGGGTTGTTGATTTTAATGGTATTTCTGTTGAGGTTTATTCCGATGGTACTTATATTTCTGAAAATAAGGAAATTAAGGTTGTTGATATAAGAGATAATAAGATTATTGTTAAGCAAACAAATTCTAATTAACACAGTTGTTTAAAGTTTAAGAATAACATAAGAAGGAGTTTTGTTTTATGCCTGGGCAATTAATTGTTTTTTTATTTGCTGTTGCTATTATTTTTATTTTTTTCAGTGTTTTGCTTTCGTTTATTCCTTTTGGGTTATGGGTTTCTGCTATGGCGGCCGGTGTTCGTATCAGTATTTTTTCTTTGATCGGTATGAGGCTGCGTCGTGTTCGCCCAGACAGGATTATTCGTCCGCTTATTAAAGTTACAAAAGCCGGTTTGGTTGTATCTGCAAACCAGCTCGAATCTCATTTGCTTTCCGGCGGACATGTCGATAATGTTGTTGATGCTTTGATTGCGGCTCATAGGGCTAATCTGGAGCTTTCTTTTGAAAGGGCAGCCGCTATAGACCTTGCCGGAAGAGACGTTTTTGAAGCGGTAAGAATGAGTGTTACTCCAAAAATTATTGAAACTCCGTGGATTTCTGCTGTAGCGATAAATGGTATTGAGGTTAAAGTTATTGCTCGTGTTACAGTCCGTGCAAACCTTGGAAGGCTTGTCGGCGGAGCAGGGGAAGAAACAATTATCGCCAGAGTTGGGGAGGGTATTGTCACTACAGTCGGTTCGTCTCAAAGCCATAAAGAGGTATTGGAAAATCCAGATAAAATTTCCCAAACCGTTCTGACAAAAGGTCTTGATTCCGGAACGGCGTTTGAGATATTGTCTATAGACATAGCTGATATTGATATTGGAAGAAATATAGGCGCCCAACTTCAGATTGAGCAGGCAGAGGCAGATAAACAGATCGCTCAGGCGAAAGCTGAGGAGAGAAGAGCAACTGCTATTGCTCATGAGCAGGAAATGAA
>CAYVCG010000068.1:3114-10660 GCA_964449985.1 uncultured Defluviitaleaceae bacterium | reverse complement strand
CAAGCAATAACAAGAGGCAACGGCGAAATCGGCGAGGATATAACCCACAATGCCAAAACATTTAAAAATATTCCGCTCAAAATAAAAAATCTATCCGACACGCTTATTATTAGGGGCGAAGCTGTTATTTCATATTCTGAATTTGAATTGATAAACGAACAGCTCTCTATTGACGACAAATACAAAAACCCAAGAAACTTAACAAGCGGAACAGTGCGCCAACTAAACAGCGAGATTGCCGCCAGAAGGAATGTTTCATTTTATGCATTTTCATGCGTGGTTGCCGGCGGCAATGGATTTGATTTCAAATCAGACGCTCTTGAATGGCTACGCAGTTTGGGCTTTGATATAGTGGAATACAAAAAAGTCAATTCTAAAAATGTTGCCCATGCAGTTCAATTTTTTACTGACAACGTTAGCAAAAACGATATAGCGACAGACGGTCTTGTTCTCACATACGACAGTATAGCCTTAAGCGAATCCCTCGGCGCCACATCAAAGTTCCCTCGAGACTCTATTGCATTTAAATGGGCAGATGAGATAGCCGAAACGACACTTCTTCGTGTTGAGTGGAACGCTTCAAGAACCGGGCTTATTAATCCTATCGCCATATTTGAGCCGGTTGAACTGGAAGGAACCACCGTTAAAAAAGCAAGCGTTCATAACGTCAGCATATTAGAATCGTTGCAGCTTGGCATAGGAGACCGTATTCAGGTTTACAAGGCAAACATGATAATACCTCAAATAGCAGATAATCTAACAAGAAGCTCAACTGTCGAACCTCCAAAAAATTGCCCGGTTTGTAACGGCGAAACGGAAATAATACAAGCAAAAGAAGGGAAAGCGCTTTATTGCACAAACCCTAACTGCAAAGCCCAGCTTATACGTTCATTAGCCCATTTTTCCTCAAGAGACGCTATGAATATAGATGGTTTTTCCATACAAACGATAGAAAAATTTGTGGACAAGGATTTTTTGAACAATTATACCGATATATTTGATTTGCATAGATTTTCTAGCGAGATAAAGCAAATGGAGGGTTTTGGAGAAAAATCTTATAATAAACTAATACAGTCAATAGAAAATGCAAAACAGATAGAGCTTCCAAATTTTATTTATGCGCTTGGAATAAACCAGGTTGGCCTTGCCGGAGCAAAACTGTTGTGCAAGCATTTTGATTATGATATAGAAAAAATAAAATCTGCCCAAACGGATGATTTAGAAAGTATAGAGGGCTTTGGCGGCGTCATTGCGAATTTTATATATAAATATTTCCATAATGAAGAGAATATAGGGCTGTTAGACAAAATTCTCCCCCTGCTGAGTTTTATAATCCCAAACATATCTGGAAAAGGTCTTGAAGGCCTTAGTTTTGTTATAACTGGCGATGTTTTAAGCTTCAAAAACAGAAAAGAACTGTCAGACAAAATCGAGTCTTTAGGCGGCAAGGTAACGTCTTCTGTTACAGGAAAAACTTCATACCTCATTAATAACGATATTTTATCAAAATCATCAAAAAATAAAAAAGCAAACGAATTAAATATACCTATCATTTCGGAGGATATGTTTATTGAAAGGTTTTTAATGCCATCGCAGACTAAATAAAAAAAAAGCAGTATATATTTATATAAACGGAATTACAGGGAGTGAGCGTTATGCATTCAAAGCCCAATCAAATAGCCATAGGCATTATACTTTTCCTTATAGGTTTATGCCTTATGATGCAAAACACTGGGTTCAACTTTTCGTCGGTGCTGTTTTTTCTAGTGGGCATCGCCTTTATTCTTCTTTTCGTAACCAAAAGAAAGAGCTGGGCTCTCATTATCGGTATTTACTTATCGTGGTATGCCGGGTCTGATCTTTTGTCTGGCATATTTAGTAATAGATTTGCGTTTAATATATCATATGCGACTTTTTTTATAGTAACTGCATTAATATTCTTCGTGCTATACTATTCTAAAAAGAAAACCGGGTTGCTTATGCCAGCCTCCATACTTTTATGGTTTGGCGTTTATACGATTCTTTCGGAGACAGGTATTTTCCATATGCAAGGTATTTTGCTTATGCTTTGCGTAAGTATGGCATTTTTCACTGCATTTTTTATGGGTCGCGGTTTTATCGGCAAATGGGCGCTATATACTGGCGCTTTGTTCGTTATTATATCGTTGATGATATCATTCGGCTTTGGCAGTCTGTTGTCGGGCATCAAGAGTGTTGCTGCTATAGCGCTTATTATAGGAAGTGTTGTTGTTATATTAAAGGCTGTTAAAAAGTAGCTTTTATACAATAAACAAGGGGCCTTTTCCGAAGCCCCTTGCTATGTCGACAAATATAAAACTTCTAACGGACGGCCAATGGCCGCCCCTACAAATAGCGTAAACCGGAATCTCTGTAGGGCGCGCATTGCGCGCCCGTATTGCCCGATGAATTGTCGACAGCCTCAAACGAGGGGCTTCTTCCGAAGCCCTCGTTTTTTTATGACCCATCTCTTTCTATTTCTTTCTATTCTTCCTTTTTCTAATTAATACACTAACACCCCAAACAATAAATCCTGCCGTGCATATTCCAAACAGAGGAACAATCATACCCGCTATGAAGATAAGGGCATTCTCAAAGAATTCAAGGGTCGCATTTATAGATGCTTTAAAACTATTTGCAATTTTTTCAAAAAAGTCATCAGAAACAGGGTTTATCGTTACGCCGCCTTCAATCTCGATTAAATTCACAAGAATTGTGGCATATTGTGATTTCCTGTCTATCTGGTTCATCTGGGATTGGAACAGCTCTATATCACCACGAATTTCCGACAACCGCTGTTCCAGGCTTATTAAATCCTCAATGCTTTCCGCTTTTTCCAGCAATGCAAGGAGTCTTTCCTCCTCGGTTAGTTTTGTCGTCATCCTCGCTTGGATATCATAGTATTTTTCCGTCGCGGACTCGTCAGACTCTGATGCGGATTTAACCTTTGCTAATGACTTTATTTGTTCCAAAACGGATGCAAAGCTATCTGATGGTATGCGTATAACAAGATCACCGGATTTTAAATCCTTGCCGCCGGACGTATTATATATATAAGAGTTATAGCTTTCAACATATCCCCCCTCGTTTATGGCGGTAGATTTTATGCTGTCAACGACATTATTAAAATCGCCGGTCTCCATAACAATGTTTCCCGTCTTTATGCGTTTTTCTTCATACGTTATTTCAGCAGCTACATCAAAGCCATCCTCCGGCATAATAGAGGTAATGGATTTTTCAAAGTTCGCATCAGCGCCAGAATATGAGCTGTTTTGAGATGATGATGCGCAAGCCGTGGCAAAAACAGCAATAAGCATTAGCAACAATACTCTAAACCAGGTCTTATTATTCATTGCGCTCACCCCTTTGATCATCAAACCTTTGCTTATCAAATCTTCGCTTATTAAATCTTCGTACTGATTTTATAACCACAATAGCCACAGCAACAATAGCCGCCGGAACAATCAAATATGATAGCGAAACGGCCACACCTTCTAAAAACAATACAGTAGAATTAGCTGATGATACAAAATTTTCGCTCATACGGTCAAAAAGAGGAAGATCATTCTCCGGCAAAGCGGTCACTTTAATCTTTTCGCTCAGGGATAGGTCTATAACCGGGTAGCTTTGTTTTGCCAACCAACCCAACAATCCTGTTTTTATTGAATCTATTTCTGTTATTAGTTCATCAATTCGCGTTTCTATAGTAAGAATATCAGAAACATTTTCTGCTCTTGAAAGCAGAGCCAAAACGTTATCATATTCCTGCTCACGAGCCGTCAATCTTGCCTTTGCATCAGCAACATCATAAGCAACAACAATTTCGTTTTCTGTCTCATTATTTACTTTTCCAAGGGTTTTTAAGGTGTTTACTGTGTCATAATATTCCGATTCAGGTATTTTAAAAGTAATAGAAGCATTTAACGCGTTTCCATCCTGATACATATTGCTTTGGCTTATATAAGCGTTCATCGGAGCGATGTTGTTCATAGCTTCATCAAAATCATCAACAACAATATCCAACCTATAGGATCTTATGTTAACCTCGCCTACCGTATCAAACGGCTCGGCCATTCTGACCATAGGAGCAGAGCTCGCACCTATTACTGGATCTATTCCTGCATCAAGGGCTTCTATTGAAGCCGCATCTGTACCGTTTGCAACATCGATCCCGTAAGCTGATTGGTCTATTCGTTTATTATAAACCCCAGAGTCATCTGCTGTTGGTTCAGCAGACCCTGCGGTATCAAAGCCATCCCCTGGCAATGCCTGCTGTTTAAATTCTTCTCCCGATCCATCCATCAACACATGCATTTGTGCTTGTTCGATCGCTGCTTCCGACGCAAGTGGCTTGGAATCATTATAAACACCGGGGCCGACAATAGCATATAAACCGCTGGTAAGAAGCAAAAACACAAATACAAATCCCGCTGCCATAGCGGCAAAGCTTCTCCATCTTTGATTTGTAATTATGCTGGATATAGAATTTTGCTTTTTCTCTGGTTTCGCTTCGAATTTAATTATGCTTGCATTTTCAGAGCCGGCATCAATATCAGCTTTTAGCCTTTCCATAAACCGCTCATGAAAGCCTTCCGGCAATTCTATTTGTTCAGTTTGAAGCTGGCTTGTCAAGTCTTTAAGTTCCGCAGCAAATGCACGGCATTCGTCACACTCAGACAAATGCTGCTCAAGCTTTGCCGACTGCTCTTTTGACAACTCATCATCTATATATAAAGAAATACTTTCCAAATATTTTTCACAACTATATTTTTCAAAACTGTATTTTTCAAAACCGTTATCCATAACAATCATCCTCCTTTCATTTATTAAACGATTCACAATAATTTTTGTTCCGCTTGGCTTGTTAGAATTTTTTTCAAGTTTGCCCTGGCTCGGGCCAATCTTGATTTCACAGTCCCCATAGATAGATTGGTTGCATTAACCATCTCTTCGTATGACAAGCCTTGTATATCCCGCAGAACAATAAGTATTTTTTGACCATAGGAAAGCCTGTTTATAGCCTCCTGCACAGTCACGCTTCGTTCTTTTCTTGATAGTGTTTCCTCCGGCGTGAGCTCATTCGATCGTATCTGCTTCGCAACTCCGCCTTCCTGCAATTCAATATATTCATCAAGGGATTCGTTTGTTTTACCCTTTCTTTTTCTCAATTCATCAATACACGTATTATTTGTTATCATGCATATCCAGCTTTTAAAATGCCTTATATCTACACATTTACTTAGGTTTTTGTATATTTTAAAAAGGGCTTCCTGAGATATATCCTTTGCATCCTCAACGTTCCCCATCATACGGTAGGATATGTTGAACACAAGTTTTTCATATTTCAGTATCAATTGTTCAAATGCATGTATATCGCCATTTATAGCCCTTTGAAGAATTTCGTTCTCCAACGCCAAATTTTCGTTATCCACAAAACAGCCTCCTCTCATCCGAAATACGTCTTTGCTAATTTAAACAACACATATTATAATATAAATACTAATTTTTTACAAATTTAATTAAGTATTTTTTTATCCAAAAAAGGCTGTATACCATGAAAAGTATACAGCCGGATCCGGCAAAAAAATTTAGAAGAAAGCCACAATGTATTTATAAACTGTTTCAAAAATCAGCCCCGCAACAAACCAGACAGGAGCGTAATCCAAGCGTATGACGCCTTTTATATTGTACTTGTACTTGGAATAGTCCCAGGGGCATATGTTTATTCGCTTCAACAGGCTTCCGAATATAAACTCTGCTGCAAAAATACAAACTACATACACACCTCCCCTTATGATAACCGGAAACGGAGCAATCATTTTACATATAGGAGCCATAAAGGAGGCCATTCCATATATAAAAAACATCCAAATTGAAGTGTTGGAAATAAGTTTCAAATCTTTTTTTAACAACGAATTGAAACCGGTCCACAATATTTCCATAAGCCAACCGAGAATCCCAAAAATAATATATGCTTTTATCATGCATTGTATTATGCACAAATTTATATTTTAAAATGCTATAAATACAAAATGCATATCAATTATTTTTTGGAAATTTATAAAACAACGCTTGCTATAATATCGGCTAACGGCTCTGCGGTATTAAACGCTTCCTGCTTAGTATTTGTTTCTGCGCCTATCTCAACAAGCACAGATTTTGGGCACATGTTTAAACTAAATCTATATCCCTTCAAATATATCTTTCTTGTAAACGATGGATAAAGCTTGTTTGCGGCCAGCTGCATATTAAAGCTTAATGCAAGGTTTGTATCCCTATATGGGTTTGGAAGGCCGGGGATATCATATAAATTTCCGCTATCATCAAAAAGCCTTGCCAAGCCGTTAACAAACATGATTTTTGCGGTCGGTTTTCCGTTTATATCTGTTACAAGACGGATATCAGGATTATTAAGACCATCTCTATGTATGTCTATAACAAACTCTATAGAAGGATTTTCCGCCAATACCTTTTCAATAACAGGCTCCATTCTTTCGTATGCGCCTGTGACCATGGATTTTCCGTTTACCGTATCAAAGCTTTCCGTAACATGAAGCGACTCTATTCCATATTTATCTTTTAAGACTTTTGCAAGATTATCCCCAACGCCTACAACGCCGTCATAGGGGTTATCCCTGTTGCTGTCTGAAAACATTTCCCGCGCATGGGTATGGAATATCAAAACCTTTGGCCCTGTGGATGTGTTATCTAGCTTTAGGTTTGCAGACATAAATTTATCTATATCAAACAAATCAGAAGACATGCCTGTTTCTTTCTCGACTATGTAAAACTGTTTCTTTAAGTTATCTATATTTTTCAGTTCGTTTATGTTTTCAACCGTTATTGTCTTTGTTGAGAAATGCCCCTCGACGTTTATCGATGCGCCTTCGTGCTGGTATATCACATTTTTTGTTCCGATTATATCTGTTTCATCATATAATAAGTCAGAATCCTCTATTTTTACTATGCTGTTCATCCCTGCTGCTCCGTCGTTTAGCGCAAGACCGTCGGTATACACCGTATACACATCGGATTGATTTTGTTGTGCCACGGTATTTTCTTCCTCATTATCGTTTATAATATAGTTATTGGGCTCTCCGCCAGCAATTATATCCGGCGCGGTTTTGTCCGGTGAGTTTTTATCCGATGCGTTTTTGTCCGGCACTATTTTAAACATTCTTGCTATATCGCCGCTTGGACTATAAAAGGGGATTGTTTCGTATATCAACAGTTCGCTTCCGGCAAGATTCAGCTTAAATAAAAATAAGCCGCTTGCGATTATCGTTGAAATAACGGCGCCTACAGCTATTTTTCTTAAAACAGTCATGAAATCTTTTTCTTTTTCATTCATCCGAAAGTCCCCTTTTTGTAGTAACCGCCGGGATAAATCAGCGTTTACAAAGTTTTTGCCTTAAACAATTATATGCCGGTTTAAAAAAGCTAGAACGTGTTTTTTGTTTGCAGCAAACATTCCTTTGCGGCAAACGTATATTATATTGTTTGATACTAATTTTATCTGTAGTATTTA
>CAYVCG010000068.1:0-3014 GCA_964449985.1 uncultured Defluviitaleaceae bacterium | reverse complement strand
TATTTATTTGATTAGGAGGTTTTAATTATGGCAAGCGAAAAATCTATGATCCTAAAGATGGTTGATGAAGGAAAGATTTCCGTTGATGATGCTATTAAGCTTTTGGATGCCGTTAAGTATGATGACAACCAAGTTTGTGACAAGCAGAACTTTTTTGAGGCTGTTGATTTGGAAGACAAAATCAATCGATTCTCCCGCTCGGCGGAAAACTTTGCAAAGGACGCGGGTTCTTGGATGTCTCAAACATGGAAAGGCGTTGAGCCAAAGGTTAAAAGCGGAGCAAAGGTTGCTATTGAAAAAACAATCTCTGCTATTGACAAACTGTCCAACTCGTTAAGCGAGGGGCTAAAGTCATTGGAAGATAGCGTTGCACAGGATAACTGCACAGAATGCCAAGAACCAACCGCAACTGACGCAAATACACCTGATGATATCCCAAGAGAAAACTAATTTCAAAAGGCTCTGCCCAAGCTTTGAGTTTTGGCAGGGCCTTTTTCATTTTTTCTGCGCGCAAAAAAGGAACGCCGCATTTGGCGCTCCTTTTCTTATTCTTATGTATAATTAATTTTAATAATTTTAAATTATTGTAACAATTTCAAGATGCTTTGAGGAGCTTGGTTAGCTTGCGCAAGCATAGAAACAGCAGCTTGTTGCAATACGTTAGCTTTAGTAACGTTCATCATTTCTTTAGCCATATCAGTGTCACGAATGCGAGATTCGGAAGCTGAAAGGTTTTCGGAAGAAATGTCTAAGCTCTTGATTGTGAACTCTAATCTATTTTGAGCAGCACCCAATTTTGAACGCTCAGTTGTTACATATGAAAGAGCATTGTCAAGCACGTTAAGGGTTTCTGTGATATCAGCGCCTGTGTTGTGAAGAACGTCGATAGTAGCGTTTTTGTTACCATCGCCAATACCAAGAACGTCTGACTTAACAGAACCGATAGCAACTTGAAGACCTTGGTTTGCATTTGCGCCAACCTGGAAGTATAAGCCAGGAGTTGTACCTGCCAATTTGTTAATCTGAGCAGATGCAGCATTAACTTGCTTAGTAAGTCTTACTATTTCGTCATTAAGTTTAGTAACGTCTTTTTGAGCTATTACAGCAGCAGCATCAGCATTGAATTTAGTGCTAGAAACTTCAGCCATCAATTTAGTAAGATCTCCGCTGCTAGCAACTGTTGTTGGGTTAGTTGTGTTGCCTGCGTTTGTGAATGCGCCTACACCAGCACCACCAATATTTCCCAAATCTGTAGCACCTGTACCTGCTGCACCCCAGTATCCTTTGGTTGCATCAGTTGAGTCAAACAAGTTTATATCTGCCATTGCATCAGCAATGTCATTAACAAGACCTACGATAGTAGCAATTTCAGCCTCCGTAGCGGTTGTCGTACCACCACCGGCTGTGTTGAGAGTTAAATCAAAGTCTGCTGCAGTGCTAGAATTCAGGTTCAATGATGTACCTGCATTAACTGTAAGGTTAGCAGATGTTATATCAGGAGTAGTATAAATAGCATTACCTAAAGCATTTTCACCGGCAGCGTCTCCACTAAGATATTTATTAAATACATTAAGGATGTTAGCTTCTGTGAATTTGGAAGGATCATTTGCTAATGCAACCAATTCATTTTTTGCAGCGTTTAAAGCAGTTTCCATTGCAGCCTTAACAACGTTGTCACCAGTATATCCGGTCGCAGCAGCTGGTGCTGCATATGCATCAAGAGCATCTATTGCTGTTTTTAATGCAGCGTCAAGAGTTGCTTTTTGAGTATTAAAGCCTGATTGAATGTTTTGAATAGCCAAGAAGTCTGCTTGAGCAGTTCCTTTGTTAGTGTTTGCAGTTGTAAGAGCTGCATTAGCTGTAACAAGGTCTGCCTGAGCTTTGTTGAGGTCACGAGTTGCATTGCTCAACATTTTTGTTGGGTCTGAATAAGAACCTTCAATAAGTTTCTTTTTGTTGAATTCTACTCTATCAGCCATAGAGTCAATTTCAGCAACCAATTGGTTGATTTCGTCTTGGATTTTCTGGCGGTCACCAGTACCGTTTGCATTGTGTTCGTTTGTATCGTTAGAAGCTTGAACAGTAAGCTCACGAACACGTTGAAGCATGTTGTCGATTTCTTGCATTCCGCCTTCAGCGGTTTGAACTAATGATATAGAGTCCTGAGCGTTTTTAGAAGCCATATCAAGGCCGCGGATTTGCGCTCTCATTTTTTCAGAAATAGCCAAGCCAGCAGCATCATCAGCAGCTGAGTTGATTTTAAGACCGGATGACAATCTTTGAGAAGCCTTTGCCTGCGCATTGCCAACGCCTTTCATTGCTCTGTGTGAATTTAAAGCCAAAACGTTTGTATTAACTACCATATTACTCATAAAAAACATCCTTCCATGATTTTAGATTTGGCGTATATCCATTCACGCCATAATTTTTTTGATTCAAGCAACTTGCTTTCAGATTATTTATCGTCACTGGAATAATTTACATTAGCATTTTTTGAAATTTTTTCTTTTTTTTTACAGAAATAGAATGAAAAGGCATATTTATCACGTTTTTCCAGCTTTATAGCATATGAGCAGAGCCAAAAAAAAAGAACCCAAACGTGTTTTGAGCTCAAAAGCTTTAGAAATTTTTATTTAAACATTCGAGGGCAATAGCTGCATTTCGCTGCAAAAGCCGCTTTCCTCGCCATCCCGCCGCTGTATGACCATATTTCTCACGAAAATCCTTGTTCGTCATGCTTATAATATCAAAAAGCCGTGGGCGAACGGCATCAATATCATCTATATCGCCGCAAAACTTATCCGCATTAAACGGACAAACGTTTTGGCATATATCGCAGCCATAAAGGCTCCCCGCCATAACCTTTTTTTCCGACGCAGTCAGGTCTTCTTTTTTCTGTGTTAAGTATGAAATGCATTTTTTATAATCAAGCTCAAGCCCATCCGTAGAAATTGCGCCGCCGGGGCAAGCTTTTGCGCAAGCATTGCATTCGCCGCAAAGAGAAAAGCCGGGGT
>CAYVCG010000067.1:8362-11014 GCA_964449985.1 uncultured Defluviitaleaceae bacterium | reverse complement strand
GCGGCATTAACAGCAGCATTACAGTTTTCTACTAGCAATGTTTGTTGCTCTTGGAACCATATCGTACGTTAATGTTGCAAAGCTCAGTGATTGTGTTAAAGTGTTATCTGAAGATGCCTTACCAAACACAAAGCTTATTATGCAAATGAGAAAAGATTTGCTTTCTATTGAGAAAAATTTAGCTGTTGCGCTTGCTTCTAATGAACGTTCTGTCGTTCAGACTTATATTGATTCAGCTAATTCGGACAGACAGCGCCTTGTAGATTCAATAAACGAGTTTAAAACTGTTTCCCATGCGGATTCTAAGCTTATGGATGATTTTGAAAAGTATATTAATGACGCCGCACCAATAAGAAAACAAATTGCTAGCTATATTCTTACATTTGATAAAGATAATATAGATAGAGCTCTTTCTTTATTCATCACTACATACATACCTACGTTTGAGAATGCCTCCCAAGTTCTTACTCAGATATCTAACAATGAGGATATCAGCTCAAGCGATCAGATTTCATCAGCAAACAATACTATTGTCTCGTCTGAGCTTATAACGCTAATCATGCCCATTATTGCCGTTATTCTGAGCATGTTTATTGTTGTGATAATAACAAAGTCTATAAGCGGCCCTGTCATTGCTGCCGGAAAAGCTGCTAAGGAAATTACACAAGGAAATCTGAGTGTGAACTTGCGTGTGGAAGGCAACGACGAAGTGGGTGAGCTCGTTCAGTCACTTATTATGCTTAGGGACACTGTATTATCATTAACAAACAGCCTAAACACTATGTCGCACGAGATTTCAAAGGGTGATATTGAAGCAAGAATTGATGAAAGCATCTTTATGGGAGAATACAAAGATGTTGCTGTTTCTATAAATTCCACTGTAGATGCATTAGTCAACGATACATTAAAAATTCTGGCAGGCTTTAATGAATTTGGAGAAGGAAATTTCGCATATAATCTGGAACAATTTCCTGGCAAGAAGGCTCTTGCAAACGAACAATTTAATACATTAAAGAACAACCTTGTTACATTAAACAAAGACGTTAATAATCTTATTCAAGGTGCTATTAAAGGTAAACTTGACACAAGAGTTAATGCAGATCTTTATAAAGGGGATTGGAATAAACTTACTAATGGTCTTAATAATCTTCTTCAATCTGTAAGCACTCCTATTGATGAGGCTAATGCTATATTAGACCGTATCGCTGTAGGTGATTTTGACATTGCTGTCAATAATAATTACCAAGGAAGCTTTGCTAATATGATGAAATGCTTTGATAAAATGATAACTTCGATTCGTTCATATATAGGAGAGATAACGGAAGTTTTAGGCTTAATTGCAAATAAGGATTTAACAAGCGGTATTTCTCGCGATTATGACGGGCAGTTTAATCTTATTAAAATTTCCGTAAATAACATATCAGAGACGCTTAGAAACACCATTGCAGAAATAAAAGTTTCGGCAGATAACGTGCTTGGCGGGGCAACTCAGATTTCTGAATCTTCTATGGATTTGGCTAATGGAGCAAGCTCTCAAGCAAGCTCTGTTGAAGAACTGAACGCTTCTATATTGACAATAAACGAGCAAACAAGAAAAACCGCAGAAGATGCGCAAACTGCTCATGAGTATTCAATTAAGTCAATGGAAAATGCAACAACGGGTAATAATGAAATGCTTAAAATGCTTGATTCTATGGAAGGAATTAAAGATGCCTCTAATAATATCTCAAAGATTATTAAAGTTATTGATGACATAGCATTTCAAACAAATATTCTGGCTCTTAACGCTGCCGTTGAGGCGGCACGTGCAGGCGCTGCCGGCAAAGGTTTTGCTGTTGTTGCGGAAGAAGTTCGTTCCCTTGCAGGAAGAAGTCAACAAGCCGCTAAAGATACATCTATATTAATAGAGGATACTATAGACAAGATTGGAGACGGCACCCGCACGGCTGAATTAACTGCACAATCTCTAAAAAAGATTGTTGATGACACTAATTCGGTTTCTACGATTATAAATAGCATATATAATTCCACAAAAGAGCAGTCTGACGGTATTTCCCAGATTACAGTAGGAATAAATCAGATAGCTGAGGTTGTCCAGAGAAATTCCGCAACATCAGAGGAATCTGCGGCGGCGGCCGAAGAGCTTAACAGCCAGTCTGTGCTTCTCGCAGAGATGGTTAGTGATTTTAATATTTAATAAATGCATATTAATTGTTTTCTAATATATAAGAGGTGGTTTGGCTTGGCAGGGAGCAATTTGTCACCATTGGGTTACTTGATAAAGCTTTTGGGGATTTCCATTTCGGAATTATCACTGGCGATCAATATCGAACGTTCGTCTATAAGCAAATGGAAAAACGGAACAAGACATTTTGGCATTGACTCTACTCATTATGCACAAGTAGCAGATTATATTGCTTCTAAAAACAAAGAGATGGGCGTTGGATTGCTTGAAGACTTTTTCGCCGATATATTTTCAGACGAAAACAACGATAGCCCAAATTATGTTAAGGATTGTATCCGTCGTTTCATATTAAACAAAGACATATTGGATAAAAATGGTGATCTGATTTGTTACTCCAAAAATGGGCTTTATAATGCAAAACACTCTGTTTATACAGGTGTTGAAGGCAGAAAGGATGCCTTTGCTAT
>CAYVCG010000067.1:0-8262 GCA_964449985.1 uncultured Defluviitaleaceae bacterium | reverse complement strand
ATTAAAATGCGACAAAAAGTCTGTAAATATGTATAGCTGTATATATAGAGACAAATTATCTATCTCTGCATACTTGAGTATTATTTATAGAATTAGGTCTGATTTGTCGCCTATGCTTATTACTGATAAAAAATCAATAAGGCCAAAGATATTAACAACAATTCGAAACAGCACGGATCGCAAAGAGCCCATATACTTTACAGGAAAAAGCCTTAGCATTAGCACTATGAGCGAAGACTTGCTTAATGAAGTGCTTCAACAAAATATGCTCACAAAAAAAGAAGCTATTCAATGTTATGAATTTTATAATGCGCTGCGCTCAAATATAGAGGCGGCGCCGCAAAGCTTTGCAAGCGGATATTATATATTCATTGATGATATAATATCTTCTTTGGGATTTAAAAACACAATTAACACTTCTTTGACAGCTATTTTAAATAAGCCAGTTACGATGTCAAGAAAGCAATACTATCAGCACATTTTAGATACTACAAATATACTGCTGAAGGATAATCGCTACAGAATAATGCTAAACCATGGCCATAATCCTAGTAATATGATAATATGGCTTAAACAAAATTTATGGTGTATTGCTATTAAAACTAGTGAAGCCGCGAATGATGGTTCAAAATTTATGTTTAGCGATGATATAAGCATTTTGTCTGTATTTAAAAATGGTTTTGAAGAGGGTGGATATAACATTCGTAGTAACTATAAGGATAATGACTTTGTATCTAATATTCTTATGAAGATTTATAGCGGAGAATATAGGCCTATTTAATTTCCTGTGCTGTATAGCCGGTATTTCGTTTGTATAATTAATTTTGCCATACTTATACCCTATAATATAGTTTGCAGGCTTTAGATACTGCAAAAAGGACACCCATAAATGGATGCCCTTTCTTTTTTATTGACCAAAACTTATACCAAGCTTTTGAGCTGCGATAACAAGCTCGTCATCGGGTTTTATAAACTTATTATTAACTATATCATTTAAATCAACACTATCCATCTTTCCGTTTTTAAGGCAGACCATTTTGCCAAATTGTTTATTTTGGATAAGGTTTACAGCGTGGACAGCATATCTGACAGACAAAATCCTGTCAGCGCATGACGTTTCGCCACCTCTTTGAACATGACCCAATTGAACACTTCTGACTTCATGGTTAACGAGCGGTTCTAAATCACTTGCGAGCTTTGCCGCTATACCTCCAAGGCGAACCGGATCAGGACTGTCTGATACTATTTTACCAACAACCTCTTGACCTCCCAGCTCTTTTGCTCCTTCGCCTACAACGATGACTGAAAACATCTTTCCCGCTGCATCGCGTTCTTTTATTTTGTCAACGACGCTTTGCAGTTTATAAGGCATCTCGGGAACCAAAATAACGTCTGCCGAGCCTGCAATGCCAGAATGAAGCGCAAGCCATCCGGCATTTCTTCCCATAACCTCCACGATTATAACCCTATGGTGTGATTCCGCGGTTGTATGAACTCTTCCAATGTTTTCAGTTACGATACTAACTGCCGTATCAAATCCAAATGTAGTATCTGTAGAGCCTAAATCATTGTCTATAGTTTTAGGGATACCGATAACATTTACGCCAAGCTTCGAAAAATCCCTTGCGCTTGTTAATGTTCCGTCACCGCCAAGGACAACGAGCATATCAACGCCATTGTTTTTCATATTTTCAATACCTATATGAGAAACATCCTTACGCACTTTAACACCATTTTCTTCAACGGCATAATCAAACAGATTGTCCCTGTTAGAACTATAGAGGATTGTTCCTCCTTTATGAAGTATACCGGATGTTCTTTCAATAGTAAGAGGTATATAATCGTTATAATATAAGCCTCTATATCCGTCTTTATAGCCAATTATTTCACAATCTTCAAATGTATTGTGGCACGCTCTAACAAAAGCGTATATAACGGCATTTAGGCCAGGAGCATCACCACCGCCTGTCAACATTCCTATTTTTAACTTCGACATATAATAAACCTCCAACAAAATCTTATTATATCGATATATGTCATTATACAACAATAAACAACGTTTTGTATAGCCAAAATTAAAAATCGGATAGCATTAATAATCATTTAACAAATTAACAATCGGACTGTTATAAACGAGGGAACCCTCTGGCAAGAATCCTATCTTGGAATCAACTAATATAGTCAGATTTTTTATCCCATCAAAATTAAGGGCATTCATAGCAAACTGCCTTATCATTGCCTTTTCGTATGCAGCACCACCATAATTTGTTATTTCCACACTGAAATCTAAAGTCAGCATATCGCCGGATATTTTAACATCCAGAAGCTTCACACCATTTGGAACGAAAGTTATTTTATCCGGCTCAAGATTATTAATCAAATTATCATATAAAATAAAAGATTTTTGCTCATCAGAAAAGCTGCCACAAAACGTGTATTGTTCTGAATCAAACCATACATTATCATTATTGTCTGAATTATAGTAGAATAAACTGATAACATCAAAATTATTTTGCGTGCCAGCATAAACCTTCTGTGCGAAAATACATATAAACAGAAACATTATTGAAACGGCAATAAATTTTCTTTTAAAACTGGTCGTTATTTTCATATTATCATCCTCTACATATTAGTTGTTATATCCAATCTAATTTTAGTGTATGAAGATGATATGAAACAAGCTGTTTTGTGTACTTTATTATTGCAAAAACAGCTTAATTACTAACTTTTGCGGCAACAGATGACATAAAAGCCAAAGCCCTTTTTATTTATGACACTTATCTTGAGGGAGTATAGATTTCAAATATTTCTATAATAGACTCAAACAAAGCTGCTGCTGCTTTATCCTGGTATTCATTAGTGGCAAGCTTTGACGCCTCTTCAACATTTGTTAAAAAACCGACCTCAACTAACACTGATGGTATTTTATTATATCTTAATACCGAGAAGTCATCCGTTTTTACTTTTCTGTCATACGACCCCAAGTATTTAAGCATATTCCTCTGTATGATTTCTGCGGCTTTAGCACTGTTTATACCGCCTACAGAATTGTTGTTTGTTACGCAGTAATACGTTTCTGTTCCGTTTGAGGCAGGCGTAAAGGAATTATTATGTATTGATACAAATAAATCGCCGATGGAGTTTGCTATGGCTGAACGCTTTAAAAGCTCGGCGGAAAGTTCATCCGCAAGATGAACATCATCAAGCCTTGTCATATAAACTTTTATCCTTCCATCCGCTTCAAGCAGATTCAAAACCTTTTGTGCTATTTTCAGGTTCAATTCTTTTTCAATAATTCCGTTTCCTGAAGAACCGGGGAATTTCCCGCCATGTCCCGGGTCTAAAACAAGAACCTTAGAATAAATCTCTTTTGGATTAACAGGTATGATACAAAATTCCGATTCGGTTTCAGTTATTTTATATGCCAATATCGTATTTTCGTTTATAGAAAGCTGCGTCCTACCGTTCACTGTTCGAATCTCGACAGAGTTTATAAGGCTATCCTTTATATTAAACAGGCCATAACCAAGTTCATTGGAATAATCTCCATCAAGAATAAGTGTATATTTTAGTTTGTTATATTCGTCATTATGTAAAAAGCTATTCGCATTCATATAAGGTATCGCAGATTTTGGAATCACTATTTTTTTATTGTCATAATCATAGCCTATATTGAAATATGTTGGTTTTGATATTATGACAGTTGTCACATTTCCACTTGATGTTGATGTATAATCCGGCATTGATTTTAAATCAACAGCAATTCTTCCAACAGAAGGCTCAAATTGACCAGTACGTATTGAGCTTGTCATAACGCCTTCATTGGTTAACGAATCTTCTGAGATTAAACCTAGCGGCAAATCAATGACAAGGCGCATCGGATTTCCCAATGTAAACATTGAAATAACTGGGGCTGTTTCGCCCGTTATATAAATATAGTCTTTTTCGCCGTCTGTAGAAAAGGAGATATTTGTTATTTTATTTTGCTCCAACCTGACTGTTATTTGCTTCCTATCATCTGAAATACTAATACTATAGCTGAAAGACTCTGTCAAATCAAAAACAATTCTTGAGATTTTTTCAGGCGTTATTTGGTTTTGCCCGGTTCGAATCCTTGCTACAAACGAATTGCCGCTAACTGCATACTCGCTTTTTGGCAATGAAAGCTCGGCATTATAAATATCAAGAACAAGCCTATCATCGCCAACTGTTGTTTTTACGACCTTGCTTATACCCGAATTAGCAGAAATAATAAATTCATTAGGCATAGCGGATGATGGAAGGGTTATACCAGTTATTTTAGTTTCCGGCAAATCAACCGCTGATATCGCAGATTTTGATACATCTATCGCTTTAATCTGCTTTTGGGATGGCAAAACAGTGAGTGGGTCATCATCTGTATCAGCTGTCGGCTCGTTTTCAGGGCTCTCTGGCATAAAAATCCCCGTATTGTTTAATGATACGGTTCTTGTATTTTCATTCCAATCCACATTAAAACCTATTGCTTCAGAAATGAATTTTACTGGCACCATAGTCCTGCCATTTACGATCCTTGGGGGGACATCGGTTTGCTTTGGTGTTCCGTCTATATAAATGTTCTTATCATTAATTCTTAAAACAATCAAGCTTCCATCATAGCCTATAAAAACCTCGCCGGTCTCTTGCTTCCAGTCAACAACAGCACCCATACTTTCAAAAATCGCTCTTACAGGCACATATGTACGGTTATCGAGTATAACAGGAGGCATACTCAACTGAGAATTATCTATCCTTGTATTATTAATTATGAGCGTTATTTCAGGCGCATTATAGTTATGCTGTTTTCCGTCATATTCGAGCGTAAGGCGCGTGTTTGCCCTTGCATAGGCCATGCTTGGTAAAATAGCGCAAATCAGCAAAACAAAGATAAAAAAAACAAATACATTACTCTTTTTCATTAAAAACAAGCCTCCTTGGGGTAATTACCGTCTGATTATATCAAAAAATCGGAGGTGTTGTATATACAATCTCGTATATGAAACTTAATTGTAATAATTTTTCAAATTAAAACATTAAAATCCACCTTGATTTCCAATTAAATTTTTATTATTAATCTTTAAAATGCAGATAATATTTATCATGTATTAATGATGTTTAAATTATATTTAATTAATGTTAGGAGTGGTTTTATGGATATTAATTGTACATACGGATGCGTCCATCAGAATGACGGCAAATGCAGCTTCATAAACAGCCCAACAAGCTTAACGCTTGGAGCAAGCATAGCTGATACCAATAGCACAAACGAAGCTAATTGCCCATATTTTTGCACAAAGAAAAAGAATGCGTTATAATCATCATAATAATATTAACAGCTACAACGCTTGCACCTATCGGGAGATTTGCAGCAAATGATATGATTATACCTACAATAAAGCAGAAAACGGAAACGCACCCAGACAATATAACTAAGGATTTAAAGCTGTTTACAAGCTTTCTTGCTGTTATAGTCGGGAATATAATAAGGCTTGAAATTAGCAACGTTCCCATCATCCTCATGCCTATAACAACAGTTACTGCTGTCAAAAACGAAATAAGAAATTGATACATTGTAACGTTTATACCGGAAGCGCGCGCAAAGCTTTCATCGCTTGTAATAAGAAAAAGGCGGTTGTAGAATAAAAAAAACATGCCGATAACAACAGCCGCCAATGCAATACTAAAGAATACATCGCTATTCCCGGCTGTCAAAACGCTTCCGAACATATAGCTTAGAACATCCATATTAAAGCCTTTTGTAAGAGCTGTTATTATAACCCCAAAACAGAGGGAACCTGTTGAAACAACCCCGATAGCAACATCTCCGTTTATGCCTTTGTTCTGGCTTACTGCCATTATTATAAATGATGCAATAATAACGATAGGCACGGAAATATACAGAGGGGATATCCCTAACGCAAGAGCCAAAGAAGCAGCGCCAAAGCCGACATCTGCTAGCCCATGGCCAATTAATGAGTATCTCTTTAACACTAGTATCACGCCAAGCAGTGCCGCGCTTAAAGATATCATTATTCCAACGATCAAAGAGCGAATAACAAAGGGCAGGGCGATAGTCTGTATTATTTGGTCTATGCTCATGTTTTTGCCCCTTCCTCGTTGTATTTACAAAATTCGTCCGCCGAGCCGCAAAAAAGAAGGTTTTTACTTAAAAACGCAATCTTGTTTGCGCTAGACTTTACTTCGTTCAAATCATGAGAAATCATTAATATAGTGACATTTAAGGTTTTATTTAGCATTGCAAGTGTATTGTAAAGGCTTTTTGTTATTTCTTCATCCAAGCCGGAAAAAGGCTCGTCCAAAATCAAAAGGCGAGGCCGCCTACACAATGCTCTGGCTAACATCACTCTTTGCTGCTGACCACCGGATAACTGGCTTATTTGTTTTCTAGAAAATTTGTCCACCTCTAGCATACGCATTGCTTTGCAAGCTTCTATTTTATCATCCTTTGTATAAAAGGGCAGACCGAAGCGTTTTTTTTGTGTTCCTGTAAGGACTATCTCCCTTGCTGTGGCCGGAAGATCGTGCGGTATGCTGATTTTCTGCGCCAAATATGCAATATCACTTTTGTTAATGTTGTATTGTATATTTCCACAGTACGGAACAAGGCCTAAAACAGCCTTTATCAAACTGCTTTTACCGGAACCGTTGCGGCCGATTATGCACATATAATCGCCTTCATCAATATTTAGGCTTATATTATCAACGGCTTTTACAGATTCATATGAAACTGACAGGTTTTGTATACAAATAAGGCTCATTAGTTCAATCCTTCTTTTAAATTTTCAAGATTTTGGCGCATTATTCCAATATAAGTTGCTCCGTTTTCCAATTCTTCTTCGGACAAATTGTGGACTGTGCTAAACAGTAAAGATTTTGCCCCTGTTTGCTCTGCAATAGAATCTGCGACCTTTGATGAGACAAATTCCTCATGATATATTGCAGGAATATTGTTTTCCTTAATATAATTTATGATTTCTACCACCTTTGAAATGCTTGGTTCTGCTTGGGAGGAACATGAATCATATACGGTTTTATAGTTAAGGCCATAGTGATTTAAAAAATATATATAGGAAAATCGCCCACCAAATACAATAGTATCTCGTTTCCCATTCCTTACTGCTTCGTAAAAATCATTATCAAGCTGTTTTAGTTGATTTGCATAATCATTTGCATTTAATTGATAATATTCAGAATTATCATAATCTTTTGTACAGATTGCTTTAGTAATCTTATCGACTATATCAATGGCAATAGAGGGGTCCAGCCAAATATGAGGGTCATACTCATGATCCTCATTATCTTCATCATGAACATCATCGTCTTTAAAAATATCAACGCCTTCAGAACAATCTATAACAAGTAATTTTTCATTTGTTAACCCGTCTATAATTTTCTTCGCCCAAGGTTCCATTGCTTCTCCGGTATAAATAAAAATATCAGCATTGTATATATTTGCTATATCGCTTGGCTTTGGATCAAAAGTATGGCTTTCAGTTCCCGGAGGCAAAAGCAGCGATATTTCAGCCTTATCCCCAGCAATTTGCCGAGCAAAATCATATTGAGGAAATAAAGTCGCAATTATTTTAATTTTCTGATTATTATCATTTATTATAGTTCCACTACATGAGCAACATAATGCCATAAAAAACAGAATAGGCATTATAACAAATTTTTTCATATGTTAACCTCCGTAATGTTTAGCTTTTATTTGAAAGAATGCACTTCTTGCACTTTCCATAAAAAACAGTCTTTGTACCTTCTATGACAAAATCTTCTGAAAAGAAATTATTTTCAAATAATTCTTTCAATTCTTTATTTTCAAAATGTATAACTTTAGTACAGTCAAGACAAAGCATGTGATAATGCTCGTGGCATTCATCTTTATCTCCAATAAAATGATAGCAGGCGCAGGTTGCATCATGAATATTGTATTTTAAAACATCTCCGCTTTCTTCTAATGCAGACAAATACCTATACACAGTTGCTCTTGCCACAGGTGTTTTACGCTGTTTTAGCATTTCTATAATTTCATCGGCTGTTAAATGTTTCAAACGATTTTCGCGCAAGCAATTAAGAATTAGCGTTTTCTGTTTTGTGTTTCTTATTGTTGTATTTGTATTTTCTTTTATCGCCATAAAAAAGCACTTCCTTATTGATACTAAGTCTTAATATCGTTATTCCTATATAATACCATTATTTCTGATTATGTCAACATTTAAACCC
>CAYVCG010000066.1:0-11035 GCA_964449985.1 uncultured Defluviitaleaceae bacterium | reverse complement strand
ATTGTCCGACTGGATATAATCGTATTTAACACCAGCAACAACAACATCAAACTTAGCATTCTTCGGAGTGACATGCGTATTAAACGTAAGCAACAGCTTGCCGTCTACAACAGCCGCATTAACAGCATAAATATCTGCACTATTTGGTTTGATAGTTATTTGCCCGGCAAAGTCTTGTTCCTGGCCGTTTATTAAAACAGTAATATCATGCAAAGCAGATTCAGTTACACCCGGGACTTCTCCAGCAGCAAACTTAAACATTGCAACACCGTCTATTACTGCGGCTTCTTTTCCAAAAAGCTTAACCGATAATTCACAATCATCCAAATCCGTACCATCAACGCTTACGCTTATATTTGCAGCACAGCCGGAAACTAAGCTCGTTACGTTAGGAGTTACGGAGGTTATAGTTGGCGCGCCTTTTATTGTTATGCGATATGTTCCGACAACGCCCCAAATGCCAATGGCTCCCTGATCAGGCCCGCCGGAACGGACAACAACATCAATTGTTCCCGGTTGAAGCGCAGTAAGCGTCATTGTGTTATAATCTGCAAAGCCATAAGCCTTATTTGAAAGAAGACCATAGCTTTCGCCGTTTGCATCATGAATATACCAGGAGAAGCTGCTTATATCTGCATTATCCGGCAATGCAACAGCAGAAAGCTTTATAGTCTCTCCAACGCTCATCGTTTTGGATTCTGTCGTAATATCAAAGCTTTGCACAGGAACAAATGCTTGGCGCCCCATAATTTCCACTTCCGCTAACTGGAATCTGTAATAATCGCCTGTTGCCTTATTTGCACACATTTTTGTAACTTCTATCCTGACGTAGCGTACATTCATAGCTTCAAATTCATACGTTTGTGGTTCATATACATCCGGATGTGATTTCAAATCAGCTACCGTGGTGTATTCGGATGAACCATCCGCCTTAACCATTATCTTGAAATCCTCAGGGAAGTAGTGTGATTTAACATCAAAGCTGGCTTGGTCTGTTCTCGGCCAAAGCACAACGTTATCAATTGTCAGATTTTCTCCCAAGTCTATTTCAACATATATTGGCTGATTCGGCGCTGTGCCCTTATAATCCTTGCTGGATGTATATCCTGCGCCTTTTTGAACACCATTCGTTAAGAACGAAACGTTCCAATCGCCTGCGTTCATTGTGTCATTGGAAGTTACTGGTTTGCCTAAAGCATAGTTAACAGCAATATCCTTAACAGCTATTGAAGCTAAGGCAGAAATATCTTTGTTCAAAACTACAACAGTTGGGTTTTTCACAGAATTAATATCTCCTGCCCAACCGGCGAATCTGCGGCCTTCCACAGGCACAGCATCGATAACGACTTCCGTGCCTTTGGCAAACGTGCCCTCATATGGCATAGCATATTCAACACCGTTGATTTTTACACTTGCTCCGGTTTGGAATCCGTCTGCAAGGGAAAGGGTAACGGTTTCTGTTTCGGCATCTCCGCCCACGTATTTAAAGTTCGCATATAGATTGCAAACCTTTGGAAGGGTAATATCTAATGGGTTTGCTGTTCCAACGAAATCACCGTTCCAATAAGCGAAATCATAATTCGGGTCATTAGAAATTATTTTTATGCTGTCAACATTGCCAACTGTCAATGAGTTTACTGGCAAAGCATATTCATTTCCATCTATAATAGCTTTGGCAGTTATGCCTTCAACGCTGTTTATAGAAACTGTTCTTAAATTTGCTGCGTTTTCTTCTGAAATAATAAATATGGATGTAACGGGCTTAAGATTAAGCTTTACTCTTGTAATTGTTTCATCACCCATAGTTAAATACTCATAAACACAGGCGCTTTTAAGACCTGTATGCGGATCATAGAATACAGGCGATATTTCTCCGCGAATATCTACGTAGCTATTTACCTGGCTGTCGCTGGAGTTGGCCACCATAAATATATCTGTATTACCACGAACCTTGTGGATATAGGAAAGCTTTCCGCCCGGCAAGTTATACGGTATTTCGTTCGGGAAACGAACATCGTAGTTATCAATGCCTTTATCAAGGGCATCCTGCAAAATAGCTGCGGATACATTTGGCAAGAAGTATGCCTTGCCGCCGTTTCCGTTTGCATTAGCCACTGTTTCAGGGAATATAAGGTTGTTGCCGTTTGCATCAAACAAATCAAACTCATTAACGCTTATAGAAGACGAAGCTGTTGGTATCAAAAGACGGAATTTTGAAGATGCTACAGGGTCAAAGCTTATCGTCTTATTTTTGCCGATAGTAGTGCCTGTGGTTATATCTGCCCAAGCGCCTTTATCGCTGTCCCAATATTGAAGCTTATATGATGATACTGTATTTCTTTCGTCAATAACAACCTTAGATACTGTAACGTCATGACCGAAATCAACAGCAAGCCATTGGTTAGCAGATCCTACGCTTTGCCATCTTGTATTATAGTCTTTGTCTCCGGCTTTCCATGGCTCAAGACCAATCATATCGCCATCCCAGGCAACCTCATACTGTGAAGAGGATGTATGGATTGGGCCTCTGGTTGTTTTAGGGTCAACGCCGAACATTTCTTTTATAATAGCTTGAACATCTTCGCTATGGCCTAACTCGGCGGAAAGATACGGAAGCTGTTTTGTTCCAAGAACTACACCGCCATTATCATAGAACTGCTTGATTTTAAGCAGGTTGGAATAGCTTATTGTGCTTCCGCCCGGGATAATAATAACCTTATATTCTGCAAACGTATCAGGATTGTTTAATTTAAATGTGTCGCCTTCAACCGTGCAACGGTCATCAATTACATCCGGATGGAGGTAAGTAAAGTCGCGTCTTACGTTAAGGGAAAGCATTTCGCCGATGTCCATATAATTCCATTCGGCTCTTGGCGTTATACCACCTTTATAGTATTCATATCCTGCATTGAAATAAAAGTCTCCCTGCATAGCCGCAATAGGATAAACTACTCCGATATCAGCGACAAGACGCCCGCCTTGAAGCATATAGCTAGCACGCCCAACATAATCGTTCATAGCAGGAAGCGCCGGGCCATAATAACTGTTACGCCATGATAACTCCGGAACCATGCTGGCCGGAACGTTATTCTCATCATACCAAACAGCATGAGGAACCATAACGTTTATACCCTTTGTAAAGTGATCCATTAGCTCGCGATAGATTGTCGGTATGTCCAGACCAACGGTCGCGCCTAAGATTTCGCACATTACTTGCTGCTTGTTCCAGTTATCAGCAATGGAGGAAACAACCTTGAGCGCACGGCTTATACGCTGATAGAAAATAACCTCGTCTATACCAGGTATATCCTGATCACGCATAGATTTCATAAGGTCTCCAACGGCAAGGGTCGGGTTGATTATTTCTTCTTCGCCTGTATGACCTGTGAATTTAATGTTGTGTTCCGTACACCAATCCTGAATAGTTTTGATGAATCCATCTGCAAACAAGTCCGCCCTAAATCCCCAAAGCATGTTTCTTATAGCTGCTGTATCCGGGCCTACATCATAATACAGCGCAGGGTAATACTTAACGGGGCTGAATCCATATTTGGCCTCAAACTTTTCGTTGTATTTGCCAGTCCATGTATTGCCTCTCCACATAGCAGGCTCATCATAGAATGTCATATCAATAACATTTCCGAAATATTCTTCAAAGTTGTCATAATAAACTTCATGGGTAAGCTCAATAAAGTGTTTTACAGCTTCCGGATCCATATAATCGCAGAAACCATCGTTATTCTGTTGGGAAAGCGTAAACGTCATAATCTTCCAGTTGCCTTCGCCAAGGTTATATGTACAATACGGGGTAGTATCGTCTGGGTGCATAATGTTTTGTGTGCCATTAAATATCTGGAATTCCCAAATAGTGACGCTGTTGATAGCCGGGTCTACAATTGTATCAAGAACAAGGCGCACCTTGCTCGCTGTAACCGTCTCAAATGAATCAAATCTGCCAGAACCAAGTTTGCCGCCGGAAACTATAGTTACCCACTCAGTACCGTTCCAATATTCTATATGGAAGCTAGTAACACGGTCAAAGCCTTCCGAAACAAGAGTTTTGTTGAAAGTAACCGGGCTGTCAAATTCCAATTGAAGCCATTGCCCGTTGCCTGATTTGTCGCCTGCGTTCCAACGTGTTCCATAATTACCGTCAATAGCCTTTTCAGGACCGTATCCTTGAAGCACAGCAAAGGTTGAAGATGCTGTAGCCGTGCAACCAAGATCATATTTACCAGTTATAATATTCCGATAGTTACTAAAGAATTGTATCTCACTAAAGGATATGCTATTGACTGCCGGGTTAACAATTGTATCAAAAACGATACGGATTTTATCCGTTGTTATTGGAGAAAATGTTACTATTTTATTGGAGCCTACTGTTCCACCTGATGCAGCAGGCTGCCATTGTGCGCCATCCCAATATTCGATATGATGGGTAAGAACACGGTCATACAGCTCGTTCATAACAATTTTGTCAACCGTAACGGTTTTGTTGAAATCTGCCTGGAGCCATTGCCCATTTCCCGAGCGATCCCCTGCGTTCCAACGCGTAGCCGAATTGTTATCAAAAGCTTTATCAGGTGCATAATCAGCCATATTCAAGAAATATGACGAGCCCGATGCGCTAATCGTGCATCCGCCTTCAAATGAAGGAGCCTCAGGAACAACGTATGACTCAGAAATATCAATCATTTCATAAGTATCCTTGTTAAAAGCGGAAATACCCATAAATTTAGTAGAGCTTGAACCGACAATAGGTATCATACCGCTTGCTGGGCCTTCGATATCCATTTCGGATTTGTTGAGCACCTTTTGGCCGTCGTTTGGATATTTTTGAAGGAATGAACCGTTTGCCCCGCCAACAACAACGCCGCTGGGGAAACCGTTTTCGTCATAAACATTAAGCTTCATGTCATACTTTGCGCATTGCTCCAGCACAACCCTGTATTTATGAAGATAAGTTTCACTCATATATCCGCCTTGCCAATACGGCAAGATACCAAAACCGGAATAACCACTTTTATAGCATTCATCAACGATTTGCCTCAGCTTATCATCGCTCATTTGAGTAATGTTGGAAGTATTCCAGAAAAAGAGCGGACGTGATCTAAATTGAATAGGAGGTTCTTTAAACGTTTCGTAATCAGGATCTCCTACTGGTGTTGGATACGGCTCAGACGCTTCCTTGGCTGGGGAAGACACCTTAGTATCCGCATAAACAGCAAAACTTCCCGCTTGCAATGTTAGACACAAAGCAAGAGCAATAGAAAGCGTTGCTTTAAGCATTTTTCTTTGCATTTTCATATCTTATCTCCCTTCACTCGTTTTAAACGTGTTATAATTTTAACATAAGGGTTTTTAGGTACAAATTTTATATATTTGTTTAATGCACCACCTTTTCTTAATGCGAAAATAATCGTTTCCAACATTCTTAATCCTTTCTTATACGCAATATTACCATTTTAGATAATATTATATTAAAATTATACGTCATCTTCAACAATCAGTCAATCAACTATCATGACACAAAATACAACTATCTTGACATTTTTTTGAATATTTCTTTACTTATGATATGGCTCATTAGCCAAAATTTTAAAGCAACGATAAATTTGTTCCAGCAGAATAACTCTCATTAGTTGGTGCGGAAATGTGAACTGGGAAAAGCTCAATTTAAAGTCACATTTCTCTATAATACTCTTTGAAAGACCGACAGAACCGCCAATAATAAAAACAAAGCTCGATATACCGGAAACCATATGCTTTTTTACAAGCTCTGCCCAATCCTCTGATGGCATTTGTTTTCCTTCTATAACAAGAGCGATTTTGTATGCTCCTTCGTTTTGCGCCATGTGCTTTTCCAAGCGTTGGGCTTCTTTTGTTTTTGCTATCTCAATCTCCGACGCTCCGCCTTGCGTTTTTTCGTCATCGACCTCAATGACTTTAATTTCCGCATACGGCTTGAGACGTTTCAAATATTCTGAAACAGCATCAGAAAAGAATCTTTCCTTTATCTTTCCAACGCAAAGAATTGTTATTTTCATTAGGTTACCTCCGGTATGTTGAGATTCATAAAAAAGACTTGCTATTTTGCAATGTTTTGTTTACAGTAAGACACAAATAGATGTTGGGGGGATTCTAGGCTACCATGGCAACCAAATATAGATTAAAAGAAATATGTCGTATTAGACTTTATAAATTCATTGGTGTTACACAAGCATGTATACTTGGGCTTGCTCTTTCGTCATGCAGCAAAACGTATCCTATATCAAAAACGCTTTTAATGCTAGACACAGTTATAAAAATAAGTATATATGATGGCAAAGCTGAAACTCTGGATAACGCTTTTGACGTATGTAAAAAATATGAAGATATGCTAAGTAAAACAATTCCAACAAGCGATGTATTTAAAATTAATCAAAACGGAACAACCCCGACGGATATTAACCCACATACCGCAGAATTAATTAAGAAAAGTATTTATTATTCACAAATATCCGACGGCATTTTTGACGTTACAGTCGGCGGGCTCATAAATCTATGGGATTTCAATAGACCTGATGGTGATTATTCCCTGCCTGATGATAGCAATATAAAAACCTGCCTCAAAGGAGTCGGCTGGGATAAGATCGTGTTTGAAAGCGAACAGTCTTTACGCCTTGCAAACGAAAAAACCAGTCTGGATTTAGGCGGTATAGCAAAGGGATACATAGCTGATAAAATCAGTGAAGATTTAAAACAAAACGGCGTAACATCCGCCGTTATAAGCCTTGGGGGAAACATTCTGACCATTGGAGAAAAGCCGGACGGCAACCCATGGACAATAGCAATACAAAAGCCGTTTAGCGAAACCGGAGAAAAGCTTGCAAAGCTATCTGTCGGAGAAAAATCCATCGTTTCGTCAGGGATTTATGAAAGATATTTTACAAACGGCGGTAGGATTTATCACCACATTATAGACCCCAAAACAGGATATCCGATTAACACTGATGTTGTTAGCGTTACTATAGTATCCGATAAGTCAGTCGATGGCGATGCCCTAAGCACGATCGCGCTCGGCCTTGGGCTAGAAAATGGCATGGCGCTTATTGAGTCAATGGAAAATACAGATGCAGTTTTTGTCACAACCGACAATAAAGTATACTACACAGCCGGGTTTATAGAAAAATATGATTTCCAAATATTAGACGAAGGATATACCCTCGCCCTCCGCCTCGGCAATGGCAGTTGAACAAGCATAGCTTTGACAATGAGAAATGGTTAGATGCATCTTGCTTATTCCCAGAGCTTTAGCCGCTTCAAGCGCACCGCCATGCAAGACCGCAATGGGCTTACCGCTTTTTTCGCGCAGAATTTCTATATCCCTAGGTGAAAAACCCAAAAAGCCAGTTCCCAGGCATTTTGCAACAGCTTCCTTTGCGGCAAAGTTGCCTGCCGGAGAAAACCGGCCTTTTGTCTTGCTTTCGCTAAACAATTCCAGTTCCAAGTCAGTGTATATTCTATTTAAAAAACTATCCTTGCGGCAAGCCATTTGTATTCTTTCGGTTTCTATTATATCTGTTCCGATGCCTATTATCATAAGGCCTCCTGATTTAATGTTTTTATAACGCTATGGCAATCAATTCAAACTATACAACCATAGTTATTCGCTCTCCAAAACAAGCGTAAAAGGCCCGTCATTAGCAAGCTGGACGTGCATATTCGCACCAAAGGAGCCGGAAGCTACTTTTTTGAATTTGCCGTGACAAGCATTAACAAAATAATTATACAGTTGTTCTGCAAGCTCCGGCGAACCTGCGTTTGTGAAGCTTGGGCGGTTGCCCTTTTTACAATCCGCATATAGCGTAAACTGAGAAACAACCAAAACTTCGCCGCCGACATCATCTATGGACATATTTGTTTTTCCGTTTTCATCAGCAAAAATACGAAGCTTGCGTATTTTTTCCACCATTTTATCGGCTTGGGCGGTTGTGTCACCGTTCCCAACACCCAAAAGAATCAAAAAACCTTTTCCGATAGAGCCAATAACCTCTCCATCCACACTTACGGATGCGTCAGACACCCTTTGCAAAACGATCCTCATATATTCTCTTCCTCTTGTTTATGCTGCGCTGTTCTGCCTATGCCCAAGTCATTTTTAAGGGTTCTTGCAAGATGGATAGAATCCATCCCATATTTCCCCCTTATTTTATCCATGGCAAGCTCCAATCGCTGCTGTTTTTCGTTCTTTTCCTTATCCGCCTCATCAAATAGGTTTAATTGCTCCGAACTATATGCTTCGTCTGCCAGATTTGCAGCAGTGACAGTTATGGAGCGTATTGGCTTTTCCATATCCCATGAAGCCAGTATTATTTCTATAGCGGTGTCATTTATTTTTTTCGCAAGGTTAGTCGGCTTTAGAAGCTTTTTCTGGCGAGAAATCGTTTTGAAATCCGGGTTTTTTATCATGACCTGAACTGTAGTGCATTTTAAGCCGTATTTCCGCATTCGAAAAGCCACCTCATCAGAAAGAGCAGCCACACCAACCTTTATATCCTCCAAACCCAAAAGATTTCGACGAAACGTCATACCATTGCCGACAGACTTGATATCCCGTCCACTTTCAAATGATCTTACAGGGCTATCATCTAAGCCGTTTGCGTATTCCCAAATCATCTCGCCCATTTTGCCCAGCCGTGATTTTATGAACTCCTTATCGCTGGCAGCAAGCTCTCCAATAGTCGTTATACGCATCTTTGACAAAACAGCCCTTGCGGATTTTCCAACAAATAACAAATCAGAAACAGGCAATGGGAACACAATATCCCTATAGTTTTCACGGGATATAACCGTCGTTGCATCAGGCTTTTTATAATCACTGCCCAGTTTTGCAAACACTTTATTAAAGCTGACCCCAACTGAAATAGTCAATCCAAGCTCTGTCTTAACTACAGCCCTTATTTTATCCGCGATTTCCTTACCGCTGCCGAACAGATTATAAACGCCGGTAACATCGAGCCAGCTTTCGTCTATGCCAAAGCTTTCAACAAGGTCTGTAAAACGGTTATAGATGTTGTTAACAAGCTTTGAATATTCATTGTAAATACCATGATGAGGAGGAACAAGAACAAGCCCGGGGCATTTCTTTTTTGCCTGCCAAATCGTCTCGGCAGTCTGCACTTTGTATTTTTTTGCCAATTCGTTTTTAGCCAGAATAATTCCGTGCCTACTATCCGGATCTCCAGCGACTGCCATAGGAATATCAGCCAGAGCCGGGTTTAACACACATTCGACAGATGCATAAAACCCATTTAGATCGCAGTGCAAAATAGTTCTGTCCAAGAAAGCGCCCCCTTAGCTTTGCATATACATCCCTACATTATCTTGACATAAAACTTCCTGCTTCTTGGCCCATCAAACTCACAAAAATAAATGCCCTGCCAAATACCAAGCAAAAGCTCGCCATTTTTTATTATAACCGTCTTGCTTGCGCCGACAAAGCTGGATTTCAGGTGCGCTGGGCTGTTTCCTTCAGCATGCCTAAACTCCGGCCTGTCTGGAAAGGCGGCTTTAAGCCCGAAAAGCATGTCCTTAACAACATCAGAATCAGCATTTTCGTTTATTGTGATCCCTGCTGTAGTGTGTGGGCAATAGATGACGCATATACCGTCCGTAACGCCGCTTTTTGAAACAGCTGACCGAACCTTATCGGTAACATTATAAAAATTTTCTCTCTCTGTTCTTATAATAAATTCCTGCAACAAAATCATCCCGCCTCTCTTTAGAAATCGCTAGGCTAATCAGATATATCCCCCTTACTCTCCGATTATTTTAATAAGCACGCGCTTTTCACGCCTTCCGTCAAACTCCGCATAAAATATCTGTTCCCATGTCCCAAAATCCAAATACCCGTTCGTTATTGCACAAACAGCTTCGCGCCCCATAATTGTGCGCTTTAAGTGTGCATCAGCATTGTCTTCAAAGCCGTTGTGGTCATATTGACTATATGGTTTTTCCGGCGCAAGCCTTTCCAAGAACCGCTCAAAATCTCTATGCAATCCGCTTTCATCATCATTTATAAACACACTTGCCGTAATATTCATTGCGTTTACTAACACAAGCCCTTCTTTAACGCCGCTTTCATGTATTGCCTGTTGAACCAAAGGGGTTATGTTAACGAATCCGCGCCTTGCATTAATATTAAATTTAAGCTCTTTTCTATAAGATTTCATTTAGGACAACCCTTTCAAACATTAATTTTATATTTATAAAGCAAACGCTGATTAATTTAGCATTTCGTAGTTTTGTCGAAATAACATTAATTCAGCGTTAATTAAAAATATAATAACATGTTTTTCATATGATTTCCATATTTTTTTAGAAGTATGGTCAGCTTATATAAACAACTTCCTTTTTCATGAGTTCGCTATACATCGGTGTTTTGGATGGATAGCGCGAAAACATCGCTTTATCTAATATGACCATCTCTATACTACGCGCATATTCTCCAGGGTTTATATAGTTATATCCGCATAATGTCTTCCCTTTCATATCATGCTTTCTCCAAAAAAGCCCCAAAATCTTCTTGCTTTTTCCAATGCATTCCAAAAGAAGCGACGAGGCGAGCTTTGCATCATCACTTACTTCTATTAATACCGAGCCGTCAGAGCATTCATCCACATACCTTTTTATGGCGGCAATAGACGGTATACAAACCTGTACATATGCAAGCCTGTTTTTTTCTGCATCTATGAGAAATTGATGTATTCTTTCATAGTGATTTATTCTATTAGTCTTTTTTGTTTGATTACTGCTTTTTCTAAAAATGCTTAATATTTTTTCGTTGCCCTCAACAAGCTCAAAACCGTTTTGTTCCAACACTGCTTTAAGTGTACCCAATGTAAAGCTATAGGTATGCGCATTCTGAAACTCTATTAAAAAATTATAATCACGAAAGATAGCCGCTTCATATATACCGGGAACCTCAACATATAATAAGCCGTCATCTTTTAAAAGACGGTTTATTATATCAAGCTCACCGACAATATCAAGA
>CAYVCG010000065.1:0-11128 GCA_964449985.1 uncultured Defluviitaleaceae bacterium | reverse complement strand
CCGAATAAAATATATCCGGGGCAAAAGCTTCTTATATTGAAAAAGACGTCTTAGCAACAATGTGTTAATTAAATACGAGTGTGCGTATGAAATGGATTTACAAAAATTAAAAATATTTTTTCCACCCTGCCGTGAATTTGCGGGGTGTTTTTTTATGTAAAATGCTTTCAAAATGATAAAAAGATGTTAACTTTTGTTAATTTCATGGAATTAGTGCATTGTGCAAAAGCAAACGTATTATTTTTTAGGTGTTTTTTGTGACGAATTCTTTGTAAAATTGTTATTTTGCAAAATTAGTGGATACTATTGACAAAAAGCAGTATTTTTATTATGATATAATTAACTAAATAACTGAAAATTAACACGCCTAACTGTTGATAAATATTAAAAAAATTCAAAAAAACTTAGTTTCGGCGGCGAAATCCTAGTGCTAGAATAACTGGTTTTCAAAGGAACTGCTGTGCTAGGTGCTGTTTTGTTTCTCAAGTTTTTCTGAAGAGCTGCGCTTAGTCAATGGTTGCACAAAAAAATTATATTGACAAAGGAGATGTTTCTTTGGGGGATTTAATTAAAAAGGTTAGAAGTGCTTTAATGAGGATTTCTTTCATACTGTTTTTTATTGTTATTGCTGTTGTGGCGGTTGCAAGTATTGTTGTTGAAAGCGATTTTCAGGTTGATTTCTTTTCAAGCCCTGCCATTGTTGTTTTAGCTTTTGTTGTAACGGTTGTAACGATTGTATGTTGTGTTACACATAAAATCAATTTAAAATCGATACCGTTTTTTGTCTGCCATTTGGGTATTGTCGTTTTTGCGATTGGGGCGTTGTTGGGTGTTTTCTTCTGTAGATCTGCCCAGTTTAACATACCTATTGACAAGGCTCGTTTTTTCAGCACAGTCGAGATGCAAAACGGTGAACCGGTAGATTTTGGGTTCGAAATTAATGTAAGCGATTTCACGGTCTTGAAATATGACCCCGATTATGCCTTGTATAAAGGCGATACATATTTAAGAACGATCCAACGTTATCCTGATGGGTATTATCATGTGAACGAGACGGGAAGTGTTCATGAAAACCAAATAAATGGGGAAGAAACGTATGTTATTGATTCCAACTATACGCTAAAAAGGCTTGAACCCAACGATAAAAAATACATCGCATATTTTAATACGATGGATCCTGACGAACAGATTCATAAATTCGTTATGGAGGTGAACAAGCCTATAACATATAACGGTTGGAAGTTTTATTTAATGTCCTATGATATGGAGAATCAAAGCTATATTTCTTTAAATGCCAAGAATGATCCTGGCGTAGTCATTGCTGTATATGGTATGTGGCTTTTAATAATCGGAACTCTTCTTATGTGTTTCCGCAGCTTTGTAAGGCAGTATAGGGGGGTTAAATAAATGATTATAAATATTACGGTAATTGGTTTGATATTGCTGTCTCTTGTTTCTTATGCATCCGGCGGCATTTTGCTGTTTTTAGGAAATAAAAAGGGTGGGATACTCGCTGCTTTGGGTGTAGCCGCAAATTTTTCGCTGTTTGTCTTAAACTGGATTTTGATGAGAGAGCCGCCTTTCGGCAACATGTATCATGTTTTGATAGTTCTAGCGCTAACCTTTATTCCTATATATTTTATTTTGACTTTTCGCGAAGACCAGTTTAAATGGTTGCTTCCGTATTTTGTAATTTTATCTGCTATTCCTATGATGGGCGTTTTGTTCATGGAAAAGCAATTTATTTGGGAAAGAAGCCCTGCTTTGCAATCACCATGGTTTATTCCGCATATTGCAAGCTATATGATAGCTTATGCGATGAACATAACCGGCTTTTTCCTTGTAGTCGTAAGCTGTTTTGTTAAAGCTGACAAGGAGAAGTTTTCAGATGCTGTTTATAAGCTAATTAAATTTGGTTTTCCTTTCATGACTATAGGTCTTCTGTTCGGCGCTATATGGGCCGAAGATGCATGGGGAACGTATTGGTCATGGGATGTTAAGGAATCATGGTCATTAATAATGTGGATATTCAATATTGTTTATCTTCATGTGCGATATGACCAGAGGTTTAAGAAATATGCGAATATATTTGTTATCTGTTCGCTTATTTCGCTTATTGTTACATTCTTATTAGTCAACTACTTGCCACAGTTGTCAAGCGCGTTACATGGATACGTATAATCAGAGAGGGAGGGAGAAAGTTTATTCTTTTAGATTTTATGTTGTTAAGTAAGTATTATGAGGACAGGGGGGGTAGATATGAAATAAATTAGTTGTTTAAACATAAATAGGCGCTAGTATATAACGCCTGTTGTTTGAACGACTATTTTTCATTGAAAAAACAAATAATTGGCATTATGCCTGGAAAGGAATGGTATTTTTCATGAATAAAAAGATTACGGATGTAGTATTATGTTTCGTTTTGCTATTATCAATAGTGATGGGCTCTGTTTTCTTTAAGTCTGATGTTCAGGCCTCCGGTACTATAGCTGGTGTAAATGAACAGGAGATGCAGCCGATTGTATGGGACTTTGAAAATCAGCCGACTGACGGACCAAGAACTACAAGCCCGTTTTATTTAAAAAGCGGAGCGCTTAAGTGGCCGATAAGCAACTGGACTAAGGATAGAAATCTGCCGAACGGCCCTAATGGTTTGCAGGGAGATTATTTCCTTAGTACGCTTCAGGTTGACGACACCACGGCCTATGACGAGTCACAGATAGCTGAACTTTATTCGCCTAAGTTTGTAGCCACTGGCGACATAAAGCTCTTGGTTGCCGGAGGCGGAGCAGGGGGTACATATATAGCTCTTTGCGACAAAGACGGCCTTGAAGTTGAAATCGTTGAAGGCCCGAACGGACATGTATTTGTTGAAAAAACGATTACTATACCAAAAATTCTGGAAGGCAAAGAAATGTTCTTAAAAATAGTTGACAGCAAGACTGCTAACTATGCATTTATTTGTGTTGACTATATCAGATTTACAGGTATTGTTACAGAAATAATATGGAACTTTGAAAACCAATCTAGCAGCACAGCTTGCTCTGTAGAGCCGTTTACGCTGACTTCGGGAGAAGCGGCATGGCCTATAAGCAACTGGCCATATGAAAGAAATGGATTTGTTAGCCAAGGCCTTAAAGTTACAAACAATCTTCAAGGAAATTATTTCCTGACATCACTTCAAACAGGCCCGGGATGGAACGAATTTTTAGAAAAACAAGTACCTGTTTTTACGTCTCCAACGTTTAAACCATTTAGCAACGTTAGCGTAAAGGTTGCTGGTGGAAATGATGTAAACAACCTTTATGTAGCCCTTTGCGATAAAAACGGGGATGTTATATCAAAGGTTACAGGAAGCAACGGGCATGTTTTCCAAGATGAGATTCTTGTTGTGCCAGCTGATAAGATGGGTCAGGAAATGTTCATTAAAATAGTGGATAATAAGACGGCTGGTTGGGGTTTTATTTGCGTTGATGATATACGCTTCTCTATTTATGAAGAAGAACCTTTGCCTGAAAATATCGTGTTTGACTTTGAAGATGGAACAACTGCTCCGTTTGAAATAGTTAGCGGCTCTGTAGGAAGAGCAGTCGGTTATCGTGATACTGAGTTTAACGCGACTTTGCGCCCTATTAACAAACAAGGAACATACTATCTTACAACTGAAGAAGACCAAAATGGTATGTATAAGGATGAACAGCTTGTTGTTATGCAGTCATCTTTGTTTACGATTGATACGTCTAAAAATCCGTTGATCACATTTAAGCTTGGCGGCGGAGTTGCTGGTGAAAACTATCTTGCTCTTTGTAAAGAAGATGGAACGGAAATAATCAGAGCAATGAGCCCTGCTAACCAGTATATCTTTGCCGATATGGGCTGGGATGCAAGCAAGCTCGGCATAACTAAAGAAGATAAAGTGTATCTAAAGCTGGTTGATAATAATGCAGGCGGATGGGGCTTTGTTATTCTTGACGATTTCAGAGTAACCTACGGAAAGGCTGTTTCAGCAGCAAAAGACATTATGTTTGACTTTGAAAGCGGAACAATGGCTCCATTTACGCTTATAAGCGGTTTCTTGGGAAGACCTGTCGGTTATCGTGATACAGATTATAACGTGGGTATGCCTATAAATAAGCAAGGCAAATACTATCTTACAACAGAAGAAAATGCTAATGGAAGTTATAACGATGGTCAATTGGCTGTTTTACGTTCTCCTATGTTTAAGCTGGACGTTATTAACAGCCCTGTTGTATCGTTCAAAATCGGTGGCGGAACAAATGCAGACCTAAACTATGTCGCTCTTTGTAGAGAAGACGGAAGCGTAATTGTTAAGGCGGCAAGCCCGGTTAATCAATATGCATTTACTGATATGACATGGAACTTGGCAGGCAGAGTAAGCCCTGATGAGTATGTATACTTAGAGGTTGTCGATAAAAATACCGGCGGCTGGGGCCACGTTATTTTCGATGATTTCAAGGCTAAAGGTTGGATGGAAGTTCAAGATATAGAGTTTGACTTTGAAAGCGGCATGTTGGCTCCGTTCTATTATATAAGCGGAGGTATTGAAAAAGTTATTAGTAATCGTGCGACTGATTACAATTCGACAAGATCTATAAACAAAAACGGAAATTATTATCTTACAACGTTGGAAAGAACCAATGGCCAGCCTGATGATACCCAAACAGGTGTTATGCGCTCACCAATGTTTACGATTGACGTTGAGAACAGCCCTATTGTTACATTCAAGATCGGCGGCGGTAGCAACCCAAATGCTTATGTAGCGCTTTGCAAAGAAAACGGAGACATTATTTACAAAGCCTCCGGTGTAAACGACTATGTATTTACAGACAGAAGCTGGAACCTGACCGGAAAGATAACGGATAGCGATTATGTTTATCTTGAAGTAGTAGATAATGCTACAGGCGCATGGAGCCACGTTATCTTTGACAATTTCAAGGCTAGAGGAACGATTTCATATTCATCAAGAATCAATTCCGAACAAGAGCTTGCAAATTATACAGGTTGGAATACAGTTAAGTTTAATGCTCTTAAAGAGCTAGTTCAAGATTTGATCGACACTTATGGCGATGAATACGCAAATGGGACGTCATATCTTGCGCAGATCCAAGAAAAGCATGAAGAGCATGATAATATGTGGAAACAGGGTTCATATAAATCTGACGACCCAGCTATCACTGCATTTAAAGAGGCTATGGATGCATTGCAGATCAAAGCAATAAAAGGCAATCCGTTGTTATCGGAATATCCTCTGCTTATTACTGCGCGCAATCAATACATCCAAGACCACCACAACACTCATACAATGTTCCCAAGTGCTGATGGTGAGGTTAACAGCGGTTATTACACTCCTGGCGGAGCTTTGAGAGTGTTTGACGTTGGAACAGGTAATGTCACTACTATTGCGGAAACATCCACAGGTGTTTTCAGAGACCCAGATGTTGCATATGACGGTAGCAAATTCCTTATTTCCTACAGAAAGGATGCAAAGGATTCCTACCATATTTATGAATACACATTAAATGAAAGCAAAACTGCTATAACAAATAAAAAACAATTAACAGCCATGCTTAATGCAGATGATATGGATCCGATGTATATGCCTAGCGGCAATATCGTTTTCTCTGCAACAAGAGACCCGAAATACGTTATGTGTAACCAGCATATCTCCTCTAATATTTACCGTATGGAGGCTGATGGTGCAAATATCGTTAAGATAACAAATAGCACGTTGTTCGAACGCCCGACAGATCTTTTGCCGGACGGCAGAATATTATACGATCGTTGGGAATATAACGACCGTGACTTCGGAAGCGCGCAAGGCTTGTGGCTTGTGGCGGAAGACGGAACTCAACAGGTAACATATTATGGTAACAACTCGCCTACTGGTGCGTCAATTGATGCGAGAAGTATCCCGGGAACCCAAAAAGTTATGGCTATTTTGTCATCAACTCACGACCTTCCTTGGGGAGCTTTGGCTATAATCGACCGCAGCAAAGGTGTTGACGGTAGCGCGCCTATCGTTCAAACTTGGCCGGCAGATGTTAAGAATGCGATTCGTAATACCGGCACTGGCAACAATATTGATGCATTTGTTGGTTTGTATCCAAAATATGAGGATCCAAATCCGTTAAGCGATAAATTCTTCCTTGTTTCCCGCCAGATTCCGGGCAAAGGAAGCAAAATGGGTATTTATTATGTAGACCTTTATGGAAATGAAATGCTTCTTTATGAAGATAGCACTAATTTCGGAGCGTTTGACGTTCAGGTTATCAAATCAAAGCAAAAAGAAAATATTGCTGCAAGCAGAAGAAATTATCTTGACCAACCTGGTTCGTTCTTCGTTCAAGACGTTTATAAAGGTACGACCATGGCCAATGTTGCAAAAGGCAGTGTTAAGACGTTAAGAATAGTTGAATCTTGCCCGAAAAACTTCCACACTCCGTATCAATGGGGCGGTGAAGGACAGCAAAATCCGGGCGTTAACTGGCACAGCTTTGAGGTTAAACGTACGATAGGTGAAGTTCCTGTTTATGAAGACGGTTCGGCATACTTTGAGGTGCCGCAGGATAAGTTCGTATACTTCCAGCTTTTGGATGCTGAAGGAAGAATGGTTCAATCCATGCGCTCTGGTACGCTTGTTCAGTCCGGCGAGAAGACCGGCTGTATAGGATGCCATGAGGACAGAAGAACTGCTCCTTCTATGGATACTAAGCAAAAAACGCCTATCGCTTTGGAACAAAGCTTTAAAGTAATCCCGAACCCTGATTTTGTTGAAGGCACAGATATGCCTAAGACAATCGGTATAAACGTTCCAGATAAACCGATGAAGAGAACGATTGACTTCGCCGGAAAATCTGATGAATTAAAACCTTATAATGAAGTTGAAACACCGACTATGAACTTCCTTACAGAGGTTCAACCGATATTTACAAACAACTGTATTTCTTGCCACGGCTATGAAAACCCGAAAGCAAACCTCACGCTTGTTCCTGATAAAGGCCTTATATTCAATGCATCATACGTTGATTTATGGCGCAATAGAGGCAAGGGCGGCGTTCGCTTTGGCAACCTTTTGGGAGCTATAGGCGCTGGTGATAACTCTCTTACACAGGCTAAGACTTGGGGCTCATTTGCAAGCCCGCTTATCAACAAGATTTATAACGATCCAGCACATAAAGACCTTTTGACAGAGGCAGAAAAACGCAGAGTGGCAGAATGGGTTGACCTTAATGCTACGTATTACGGCGATTATGCTTCAAACTATCCATGGACTCAAGGCGGCCGCGCTCCTCTTAGCGATGGTGACTTGAACGCTCTTTGGAGCTACACTGGCAGATCATGGGGATTTAGCTGGGGCGAATCAAGACCGATGCCTGTATACTTTGACAATCCGGAAAAGAGCCCGATTTTAGCAGGCATTACCGGAGCAAACAGAACAAATGCTCTTAACTTGATTATTAAAGGACAAAACCAACTGAAAGCCGAACCTGACGTCGACTGGAGAGGTTTGACCTCTATGCCGGGTAATCCGAGCGTTAAGTTGGATAAGATGTATACCTTTAGAGCAACAGACCAATGGAGGTATGACAAGGTTCAGCTTAGAAACGCTATAGAGGCGGCTAACAGACGCGCCATAGCCGAAGGAAAGAAGAGATATGACAGTGCTCTTGATCCAAATCCGGCAAACAAACTGCTTGAATGGCCGACAACGCCATATCCAGGACGATAGGAAAGGAGAAGATGATAATGAAAACGAAGATTACAAGATTTGCAGTAATAGTCTTGATATTTTCCGTGATATTTTCCAGCTTTGCGGTTGGTTCATATGCTCAAGACATTTCGGGGCCTCCTCCTGGAATATTGTCTCAAGTTTTTACGGAAAAAGGCTCCCAAACGGGGCACCGCCTTTTAGTAAGCGGTAGCCATCATGACAGAATTGCCGTTGTTGATTATGACAATAGCACAATGTGGCAAACCACAGGTCTTGGCACGCTTTGGGAAGAGGTCAATGATGCTAGCCTTTTGCCTAACGGAAATATCGTTTATGCGGCAACAACGGGCAGTGGCGCATATGTTCGCCTGATTCGTCCTGACTATCAGGCAAAAACAGGGTTTGAGCTGCTTTGGCAATATGCCGTTCCTAAAGACGCTGAGAACCATACAGCCCAAACGATAGACGATGGCGGCATACTCATATGCGAAAGCTATGACAGCTATGTACGTATTGTTGAGCTGGACGCATACGGCGCTGTTCGTAAAACTGTAGGTAGTTCTACAAACAAGATTCCTAATTTTGATACAAACGTTGGAAGGCATAATCAGGTTCGTAAAATTAATAAAACATCAGACGGCTGCTATTTAATAACTCATTTCAGCAAGCCGATAAGTATTAAAGTTGACGACAGAGGAGCAGTTGTTCAATCATTTGCTGCTGGCACAGGATTTACAGCCGTGCCGGACAATGATGGAAACATTATCGTTTCCGGCGGTGACACTCATACGTTAAAAGCGTTTACACCGAGTGGCTCATTGTTATGGACAATTAATAAGGTAGACGGCAAGCCCCTTGCTTTCCTTGCAGCGGCAAACGTTCTTCCTAACGGGAACCTCGTTATCGCTAACTGGGGCGGACATGGCGGCGGCGGATCTCTGCCGGTCGTTATGGAAATAACCACTCCTAAAGGAAGCGAAACAGACGTTTCTATGGTTTGGGAAATGAAAACGGCAGACGGAGGAAATGTTTCCAATATTAAAGTTTTGGATTACATGAAGATGGATTCCGGCGGCACAATTCCTCCGGGAGGCGAGATTACTGCCAGCGATAACTATCGTTCACCGTTATATGTTGCATCCTCTCCATACACAAACGGCGTTTATGTGGCAGACTATACAAACAACAGCATTGAAGTTATTAATGCTGCGAACGACAGCCACATCGCTTCTATAGACCTTGGCTTAGCTCCGACAGCTCTTCGCCTTAATAAGAGCGGAAGCATACTGTTTGTTGCTGCGGGTGGTCTTGATGGAAAGGTTTTGGAGATTAATACATCAACTAATGAAATAGTAGGAAGCGTTGTAGTTGGTCATACGCCAAGCGCTCTTGCTCTTGATCCTAGCGAGGACGCATTGTTTGTTACAAACCGCTTTAGCGGAACAATCCAAAAGATTTCATTAAATGATAAGCATTTAGACGGTGCAGTCGCAAGCGATGCCGTGGCTGTTTGCAGAGAACCAATGGCTATGGAATATGTTGGAGGAAAGCTTTTTGTTGGCGAGCATGTTCCGACTGGAGCTGCGAGCCAGGAAGTTTTCTCTTCAAAGGTTGTTGTGGTAAATCCGTCTAGCTTGTCTATCATAAAGAACATACCGTTAGTTAACGGTTCAACTGATTTAAAAGGTTTGGCCGCTTCTCCGGATGGCAAATACGTTTATGTGACCCATGCATTGGGCAGATATAACGTTGCAACAACCCATCTGGACAGAGGCTGGATATATACAAACTCTGTTTCCGAAATAGACACAACTACTCTATCCCTTACAGCATCTGTTCAAGTGGACGATATTGACATGGGCGCTGCTAATCCATGGGGTATAGCTGTTACTAATGACAAGATTATTATTACAATAGCAGGAACAAAAGAGCTTATGATTTTGGATCGCCTTAAAATGCGTGATAAAATTGATAATGTTATAAACGGAAGATTGGGTTCGTTAAACTACCTTTCCAATGCTGCAAGCATTGCGGACGATATGACGTTCTCAACAGAGTTTAAAACACGTATTAACCTTGGAAAAGAAGGCCCAAGAGGTTTGAGCCTTTTAGGAAATAAGCTTTATATTGCAGATTATTATAACGCAGGCGTTACTGTTTATAATTTAAACAGCAAGGCAAAGAAATTTATTGAATTTAAAACAACTCTTGCTAACGATGATATAAGAACTGGTGAAATCCTTTGGAATGATGGAACAATAAGCTTTGGCAGCTGGATAAGCTGCGCATCATGCCATCCGGATGCACGTATGGACGCTTTGAGCTGGGATAATATGAATGATGGTATAGGAACCGTTAAACAGGCCAGATCAATGGTTGATACGTTTAAAAGAGGAAGGGTTATGGATACTGGTATCCGTGCAGACGCTTATACCGCTGTTCGCGCAGGTATGAAGTACATCATGTTTAACGCAGGATTCCCAGAAGAAAAATTATTAAAGATTGACGAATATCTTCGCAATCTAGAGATAGAACCAAGCCCGTATTTAGTTAACGGAAAGCTTAGCGAATCTGCTGCTCGAGGCAAAAAGTTGTTTGAAGGTCAAGCAGGTTGTGCTTCATGTCATGCCGGAGAGATAAAAGGTAAGGATAAGCTTATATACAACTTTACTCAAACCGGAAATGAGCAACGCGGTCTTACGGTTCCTCCGCTTAGAGAAGTTTGGAGAACAGCTCCATATTTATTCGATGGCAGAGCTGCGACTATGGCTGATGTTATTAACGAAAAGATTAAAGCCGGAGCTATGGGCGCTAATCCAAGCTTTACACAACAGCAGCTTGCTGATTTGGAAGAATATGTAATGTCCATAGGCGATGGCAGTGAAGAGGGCGGAGTCGAACCTGGTCTTAACTTTGGTAAGCTTATGGTAACTAATGCTGACGACGAAGCCATTGAGAGCATTGCATCAGTTATGAATTTCAAGATGGCTGTTGTTAACAATTCAAGCGAAGATGCCAGCCCGGTTATGATGGTTGGTCTATATGATAAAGATGGTAAGTTGTTAGAAGTTGTAAAGAGCGAGACATTAACTGTTGCTGCGGGAACAACACAAGATCTTGCGGTAGAGTTTAATACGGATAAGGCTCTTGATGATACAACTATGAAGGTATTTATATGGAACGATAAATATGTGCCATATATGAAACCGTTTGGCTTTGATTATAAAGCTGAATAAAGAGTAATATTAAACGGCCGTGCAGGGATAAGCATCTCTGCGCGGCTTTTTGCGTTGCATTTTCCCGATTAAAAAAGTGTTTTAAAACTTTTTATACTTTTTTTGAAAAACCAGTTGACACCTTAAAAAAAGTATGCTAATATAAATTTCGTTGTCACCG
>CAYVCG010000064.1:8339-11803 GCA_964449985.1 uncultured Defluviitaleaceae bacterium | reverse complement strand
AGATGGTCATAACCCTTTAGGCCGCTTAGTTTCATCAAAATTGTCAAATCAAGGATAGAAGGGATTTCGTATATATCGCGCTCGTCAAGCTCAAGCATTGTTTCAAGGAAGTTTCTTGTGGGCTTGCTTATGCTCTTTTCTATTTCGAGCCGCACAGGCTCGCCCCATTTCCTGCGCTTTATGGATTTTTCTATTTCATCCAGCAGGTCTTCCGCATCCTCTTCATGTATTGTCAAGTCCGAATTTCTTGTTATGCGGAAAGTATAGGAGTTTACAACCTTATGACCACTAAACAGCTTATGAATAAATTCTTTTATTATATCCTCAAGAAATATTATTTCCTTATGAAGACCGTTTTCGGAAGGAAGCTCCAATGTTCTTGAAACGACGGAAGGTACCTGAACAACCGCATACAGCTCGTCAGACCCATTATCCAGCTCCACAATAATGTTCAAGGATTTGTTGCTTAAAAGCGGGAAGGGGCGGCTTTGGTCTATAGCCATTGGCGTTAATATTGGATACAACGTGCTGTCAAAATATCTATGAACATAATCCTTTTGGGCTTTATTAAGCTCTATAAAATCTTTAAAAAATATGTTTTCTTTTTCCAAAACAGAGATAATAGATCTTGTCAGACAGTTGTATTGTTTCGAAACAAGCTTATGAACGCGTTCGGAAAGCAGATAAAGCTGATCTTCAGGCGTTAGGCCGGATGCATCGCGCCCTTTAAAATCTGATTCAACCTGATCCATAAGCCCGGAAACCCGAACCATAAAAAACTCATCCAAGTTTGATGCAGTTATGGCAAGAAATTTTAGGCGTTCTAAAATTGGGTTTGTTTTGTCCTGCGCTTCTTCCAAAACCCTTTCATTAAATTCTAGCCAGCTAAGCTCACGGTTTATATATAAAGACGGGCTAGATAAATTAATAATCTCTTTTTCTTTTTCATTATGATCTTTTACGCTATGTTCTTTCCCATTATGTTCCTTTCCGTTGTGTTCTTTCCCATTATGATTTATAGATGCTTGGGATGACTTGGGCGCGTTATTGCGTTTTTGGGGCATAACTAACTCACCTTCTTCTTTCTAAGGACTGTTTTTATACCAAAAACCTCTTCAAAAAACAAACCCTTATCTTTGAATGACCATTCTTCCAGCTCAATATTTTTATCGGTTGTAACATAAATTGTCAATACGTTTTCTTCCAAGCGAACATTTATGTCCTGGAATTTTTGTTCATGGCTGCGATCCAGAGCATCTGCAAGCCGGAGTATAGATGTCAGCTTAGATACGATAACCCGATCATTTTCGCTTAAACCCATATAGACTGAATCATACAGGGTTGGTATAATGCGGCTGTGATACAAACAAACACAAGCCACAATTTCTATATCCCGGATGTTTAGCCCGACAATATCGAAACCCTTGATAATATTATAAGAGTGGCGATAATGCGTTCTTATATTTATTATTTTTCCTATATCGTGCATTATGGCGGCGGCTTGAAGCAGGATGCGTTCTTTGCCGGAAAGGCCATGAATTTTTTTAAGTTTGTCAAAAATTTTTATACAGAATTTTTCAACAATGCTATAATGATTGCGCGAAGCATGAAACCTGTCTGCGAAAACACGTGAGGATAAAACAGTGTTTTTATAAAACTGTTTTTTAAGAGTGCTATATTCATCAGGATAAAGCATTTCGAAAATAAGAGAGTCCGTTAATTGCAGAGTTGGGGCTATAATAGTGTCTGCTTCAGCAAACTGCAAAATATTATCAAAGATGCATATCGCGGGAAGCAAAAGCTCTGCTTTGTCAAAAGAAATACCATAATCATCCATTATTGCATTAACAGTTTTTGATTTTATATCATTATATAAATTATCGAACTTGCTTTTATGTATATAGAAAAAGTTATCAACAAATTCCGCCTTGCATAAATGCGCTATTAATGATATTTCGCTGCCGGAGGCAATAAAATGTTTCGGTCTTATAGGCAGAATTGTTTCCAGCATATCCGTAAACGTCTCTAAATATTCTTCAACTACCAAAGAGAAATCTCTGGAATAATCATGAATATCTCCAAAAAGCTCGCTTATTCTTAAAGAACCTACTTTTATGTTTTGAACAAATGGTATCTTTTCGTCTTCAACAAGGGATATGCCGACATTACCCGAGCCGATATAAACCATAATCGCTGATTGCTTTATTTCTTTTGGCAAAACATTTGTCATCAATTTATAAATATAGTATTTTTCCTCTAAATTGTCTATAACTTCAACCGGTATTCCTGTTTTAATACGTATTTGGTCTAGAATATAATCCCTGTTATATGATTCTCTAACCGCAGAAGTCGCCACTGTTTTGATTTTTTCAACGCCGTATTCGTTTGACAGCTTTATAAAATTGCTTATTATTTCGCAAACCTTATCGGCTTTTTCGAAACTTATTTTGCCTGTATTAAACGTATCCCGACCAAGACTTAAAGGATAGATTAGAGATTCGATAATCTTGGGCTCAAGACTATCTCCTCCGTTTTGACCTATTTTTAGCCTTATTTCATTCGATCCTATGTCTATAACAGAAACAAGCCTGGCTGATTTTTTCTTCATAAACAATCACCTTCGCTAACGTAATGTTAAGTTAATTATAATTGATTTTTTATGTTTGGAAAAGTAAATTTAAAATAAAATTTTAAACCAAAATTTTTAAACCTAAATTTTTAAACCGGCTGATATTAAACCAGCCGGTTGCAAATTACTAACCCTTATTCATTTAAGATTAAGAAAAAACTATTAAAAGCTATTAAAACCTGTTCATAAGGCTTGTGCCTGATGAAGATGTATTATATGTTGCGCCGATAGGGTTTGACACTGTTGAACCATAGCTTGAGCTGTAGTTCATCGGAGCATTGCCTGTCATGTTATAGTTTGTCATGCCATAGTTAGTTGTGCCATAGCCTGTGCCATAACCTATGCTATTGCCTGCTGTGTTTTGGTTAGGAGCGCCATAGCCTGTGCCGTTACCCATATAGCCTGATGTACCAAAGTTAGTAGTACCGTAGCCTGTACCATAACCTGTTGTACCATAGTTTATGCCATTACCCATTGTGTTGTAACCGGCAGTGCCATAACCTATGCCGTTGTTTACTGTGTTATAACCTGTTGTTCCCATGTTGGTATTTATTGCACGTTGTGCTGTTGTTCCTATTCTATCTGCTGTTCTGTTAATTCCTAAATCATTTCTTGTTATCGTATTTGCATTTCTATTTCTATCATAGTTTGTTACTGCGCCTACGTTGCTAGGCATAGTAGTACGATGCTGTGTACCATTTATATTACGAGTTCTGTTAGTTGCGTTTTCTTGTTTTGTCATTAAATATCTGTCATAATTAGTTACAGCGCCTATGTTATTAGGCAATACAGTACGCATTTTGCCCGCTCTAGCATTTGTGCGGCCAACAGTTGC
>CAYVCG010000064.1:7974-8239 GCA_964449985.1 uncultured Defluviitaleaceae bacterium | reverse complement strand
TAGGCAATACAGTACGCATTTTGCCCGCTCTAGCATTTGTGCGGCCAACAGTTGCATTTCTTGCAGTACCAACTGTATTGTTTCTTCCAACTGTACCTACGTTGTTAGTAGTACTTCCAGTAGTATTTCTTCCAACATTGCCTGTGTTGTTGCCAGTTGCAGTAGTAGCAGTAGTTGCATTAGTCGTTAAATTAGTTCCAGTGCTTCTTGTTTGACCTGCTGTGCTAGTTGTTCTAGCGTTGTTTACAGTAGCAGTCATGCTTTT
>CAYVCG010000064.1:1574-7874 GCA_964449985.1 uncultured Defluviitaleaceae bacterium | reverse complement strand
TCCAGCAGTACCTTTAGTTGCACTAGTCGTTAAATTTGTTCCAGTACCTCTTGTTTGACCTGCTGTGCCAGTTGTTCTAGCGTTGTTAACAGTAGCAGTCATGCCTTTTCCAGCAGTACCTTTAGTTGCACTAGTCGTTAAATTTGTTCCAGTACCTCTTGTTCCTGCTGTGCCTGTTGTTCTAGTGTTGTTTGCAGTGGCAGTCATGCCTTTTCCAGCAGTACCTTTAGTTGCATTAGTAGTTAAATTTGTTCCAGTACCTCTTGTTTGTCCTACTGTGCCAGCATTGTTTGCAGTCATGTTTCTGCCTTGATTACCTGTTACTGTTGCCTGACGGCCACCTGCTTGGCCGACGTTATTAGTTGCAACGCCTGCACGAGTACCCATATTACCGCCTGTTTGGCTATAGTTATTCATATTACGATTAGTGCCAGTATTGCCGACATTATTCATAGTACGATTAACTGTGTTTCCAACATTATTCATAGTACGATTTACTGAATTGCCTATATTATTTGCCATGTTCCTCGCGCCATTAACAACATTGTTAGTTCGTGGAGCATTGACAGTTGTGTTTCTTGTCCTGGATGCGTTATTTGCAACTCTGTTGTTATTGGGTTGCGTAGTTAAATATCCGTCCGGAGTTGTTCTTACTGGGCCTCTGTTTGGTCCTGCATAGTTCCCCCTAGCTACATTGCCCGCGTTATTCGAAATCCTCGCATAGTCATTGGCCGCTCTGTCTGTTACGGCACCGTTCGTTTTATAATTTGTTTTTGTGCCATAGCTTGCGCCGTAGCCGTCATTATTTACATATCCTGTATATCCGGGCCTGACCTGATTTATGTTATTTGCGGCTTTTTTCGTATCATTTGCCGCACAACCCGTAAAGGCTAATGTACAAGCCGTAGCCATTGCTACAAAAAAATGTTTTTTCATTTTTAATATCCCCCTTAATCTATTTATGAATTGCAATCAAATATATTTTTGATAAAAATTCAAAGATATAATTGTTTGCGATTCTTATTTATAATCTGTTAAATACAAATTTTAAATACTATATTTAAGTTGGAATTGAATCAATAAATTAACAAGCTTGATTTTTAGGCATATTCAAAATTCGGCAATACATATTTATTTTTTTAAGACGATATAATTATTGAAAAAAATTTTTTTTAAGGAGGTGGGGTTTATGGAACAAAAACGCATAAGCGGGATTTTGGCGCATCCCACATGTTTTCCCGGGGAATACGGAATAGGAGATTTAGGAAAAACAGCATATGAATTTATAGATTTTTTACATAAATCTGGGCAAAGCGTTTGGCAAGTTCTGCCGCTAAATCCGACAGGGTTCGGAGATTCGCCTTATCAAAGCTTTTCAACGTTTGCCGGCAATCCATTATTAATAAGCCCAGATATATTGTTGGAAGAAAAACTTATTTGTAATAAAGATATTAAAAACAAGCCAGAGTTCGAGGAATCATCCGTTGATTATAAAGCTGTTTATGCATATAAAATGGATCTTTTAAAAATAGTATTTGAAAACTTTCAATTAAATCCTGACAAAAACGATTTTTGTTTATTTTGCAAAGAAAATAATTATTGGCTTGATGATTTTAGCTTGTTCGTTTGTATAAAAAATTATTTAATTGAGCAAAGGAAAATAGGGGAAAACAAAGAAGATTATAGTTCTTTTGCTAAGCAGAATAAAGGGTTTCTAACCGAGAATGAAATAAATGATTTTTTCTATGGCGGCACATGGACGAGCTGGCCGGAAGATCTTAAAAACAGAAAGCAATCCACAATGAATGAATGGAGGAATATGCTCCATGATGAAATACAATTCCAATGTTTTTTGCAATATGAATTTTTTAGACAGTGGGGATTGTTAAAACAATATGCCAATAAAAACAATATCCATATAATCGGAGATATACCGATTTTTGTTGCGTTTGACAGCGCAGATGTTTGGGCAAATAAAGAATTATTTTTGCTTGATGAAAACAGCGTGCCTGTTTCGGTTGCAGGCGTTCCGCCGGATTATTTTAGCAAAACAGGCCAACTTTGGGGAAATCCATTGTATGACTGGAAGGTTCATGAAAGATGCGGTTTTTCATGGTGGATAAAACGGGTTTCTAGTGTGCTTAAACATGTTGATATTTTGCGCATTGATCATTTTAGAGGCTTTGAGTCTTATTGGGCAATACCTTATGGTGAAGAAACTGCTATCCGAGGAAAATGGGAAAAAGGGCCGGGAAGGGCTGTTTTTGACTCTATTAGAGATGAGCTGGGAGATTTGCCTATTATCGCAGAGGATTTGGGGATTATAACAGAGGAAGTGGAGCAACTGAGGGATTGCCTTGGTTTGCCGGGCATGAAAATCTTGCAATTCGGTTTTGATGCGGGAAAGAACAATAAAAATATGCCCCACAATCTTACAACCACAAACGTCGTGCTGTATACGGGAACACATGATAACGATACATCCGTCGGATGGTATAACAGCACAAACGAGCCAGATAGAGATCAATTACGCCGTTATATGAACGTTTCCGGCGATGATCCCGCATGGGATCTAATACGTCTTGCTTTTTTGTCAGTCGCTTTTCTTGCAATCGTTCCTATTCAGGATGTTATGTCTCTCGGTTCTGAGGGAAGGATGAATACGCCGGGTATTGCTTCGGGAAACTGGCGGTTTAGATATACAAGCGATATGCTAAACGATATCTATGCTGAACGCCTTAAATATTTATCGGATCTGACAGACAGAAACTTGGATAATGAAGCTGATGAAAGTGATGATGAAAAAAGTGAAGACGAAAAAAGTGAAGAGGAAAAAACAATCATGCAAACAGACGTGGAAATCAGTGAATCGCCCGCTTTTGAATAATGGCTTCCAATACATATAAATCCTCATCATAAGTGACTTTGAAATTGAGCTTATCGCCTTTTGCAATACCGACACTACCATCGCCATATTTTAAATACAGACCGCTGTCGTCTGTAAATGATAAATCATTGTTTAACACCGCCTTTTCATGGGCGGCATATATTTTTGAAAAAATAAAGCTTTGAGGGGTTTGGACGGCATATAGCCCGGTTCTGTTAAGCGTCTTGGAAACGGTTGCTTTGTTTTCGCTTACCAGCATTGTGTCTGTCGAAGGCACGGCTGTTGCGCATGCGCCAAGGTCTTGCGCCAGGCGAATATTATCCAAGATAGTTTCTAAAGACACAAGCGGCCTTGCGCAATCGTGTATGCAAACAACACACTCGGGAATTTCAAGTGCTTTAATTGCTTTAAGTCCGTTAAACGCTGATTCCTGTCGTGTGCTGCCGGCTGGGGCATAGCTGATAATCTTTGTTATACCAAATTTGTTCGCAAGGGTTTTTATTTCATCTATATACTCATCAGCGGAAACAATAACAATGCCATCTATTTCGCAAGCGGTTTGGAATGCTTCCAATGTGTAAACAATGATTGGTTTATTTAGTATTTCGATAAACTGTTTCGGTTTTGCTGAGTTTATACGGCTGCCGGTTCCGCCGGATAGAACAAGCGCTATAGCTTTTTTATACATTCTAATCACCTTTTTCTTAGTATAAAAAACCTTGGGGAACTTTTTTTAGAAAAAGCTCCCCAAACCCTTCAAAAAGCTTTTAAAGCAACTTCATCATAATCTCATTGCTTCGATCAATAAACGCCGTCATAGCATCAACAGGCAAAGGCTTGTGGCTCAACATCGCCAGATCGTATATTTGCTTGCAAATAAGCCCAACGTCATCTTTTCTGCCTTCATCATCTTTATATTTAAACAAGCTCTTTACAAGGATGTTGTTTCTGTTTAAGACAAGCGTTTCCTCATCCGTAAACATGTTATAACCCATGCCGCCGCCCATCATCTTTGCTATCTCTTGCATACGCCTGGATTCCTCAGACAACAGCATAACAGCGGAAACAGACTCAGACTTTAAGCCCTCAACCTTAACAGTAAGCTTTTCGTTATTTAAATGCTGTTTAAATAACTCCGTAAGCCCTGTGGATTCGTCAGTATTTTCCTCGCCGGTATCTTTTAGGGCTGATGATAAATCAGCATCTATGCGAACGAATTTCACCTTGGAATCATAGCTTTCTATATAAGACATAAACGGAACATCCAGCTTAGTTGTCATCAAAACAGATTCTAAGCCCTGATCCTTAAACAGCTTGATATATTGCGATTGCTGCTGTTCGTTGGTGACATAGAATATCTTATCCGCTTCAAAATCCTTGTTGCGCTCCAGATATTCGGAAGCTGTTAGATATTCGCCACCGACTGTTTTATAAAGTATGGCGTCTTTTGCTTTGTCATAAAATCCCTTGTCTCTTATGCAGCCGTATTTTATAAATTGGTTGATATCGTCCCAGAATTTATTATAGTTTTCCCTCTCAGAATTAAACAGTGATGTTAGCTTATCCGCGACTTTTTTAGTGATATAGTTAGACATTTTGGTAACATATCCATCGTTTTGCAAAAAGCTTCTGGAAACGTTAAGAGGAAGATCAGGGCAATCCAAAGCGCCTTTAAGCAGCAACAAAAATTCCGGTATAACTTCCTTTATATTGTCCGCAATGAAAACCTGATTGCTGTATAGCTTGACTTGACCTTCGATTGATTCAAGCTCATGCTTTAATTTAGGGAAATACAAAATGCCTTTCAGCCTAAATGGATAGTCCATATTTAGGTGAATCCAAAACAGCGGCTCGTTAAAATCCGAGAACACCTTGTGATAAAATTCCTTATATTCGTCATCCGTAACATCTGTTGGGTTTTTAAGCCATAATGGATACGTATCATTTATCGGTGTTGGCTCGGTTTTTTCCTCGCCTTCTTTTTCTTCTTTAACGTCAGCAGGCTCTTTTTCAAAATAAATTTCAACAGGGATAAAGCCGCAATACTTTCTTAAAATAGATTTAAACTTATATTCTTCCAGGAAGTCTTTGCTTTCTTCGTTAATGAAAAGGGTTACCGTTGTTCCTCTCGTTTCGCGTTCGCCGTCAAACAGTTCATATTCTGCGCTTCCGTCGGAAATCCAACCAGCCGGCTCTGAGTTTTCCTTATACGAAAGGGAATCAATACGAACCTTTTCCGAAACCATAAACGCGGAATAAAATCCAAGACCGAAATGGCCAATAATTTCGTTTTTATCGCTATCCAGCTTGTCCTTATATTTTTCCATAAAGTCGTTTGCGCCGGAAAACGCAATTTGGTTTATATACTGCTTGATTTCATCGGCAGTCATGCCTATGCCGTTATCCCATATTTTAATGGTCTTTTCGTCTTTATTGACGATAACCTTTATCATATATTTTTCATTTTCATTAACAGAAGCCTCACCCATAAGCGCGAGCTTTTGCAGCTTTGTTACTGCGTCTGCTGCGTTTGAAACAAGCTCCCTAACAAAGATGTCTGCATCTGAATAAAGCCATTTCTTTATGATAGGCATAATGTTTTCGCTGTGGATGGAAAGCGCGCCTTTTTCTTTGATCATTAATAATACCTCCTATTTTACACCGTTTTTATGAATAAAATAATAATCCAATCCACAAAAAATGTCAATAGAAAATTAGCACTCATTTAAAATGAGTGCTAACAATTATCTAGGTTCCATCCCAGAAGCCAACTCCGCAATTTTAACAATAACCTCGCAAGCTTTAATCATTGATTCCACAGGCACAAACTCATACGGGCCATGAAAGTTGTGCCCACCATCAAAAATATTTGGGCAAGGCAGCCCCATAAAAGAAAGGCGAGAGCCATCCGTTCCGCCGCGAATGGCAGTAATCTTTGGTGTTACGCCAACGCATTCCATAGCAAGGCTTGCAAGCTCTACGATATAAAGCTTATCTTTTAAAATATCGTGCATGTTGTAGTATTCATCTCTTATCGTTATAGTTGCTATTTCTTTACCGTATTTTTTGTTTATTTTTGAAATAATATCAACAACAAAAGCGTTTCTGCGTTTTAATCCTTCCCTGTCAAAATCTCTGATAATATATTCAAGGCTAGCCGTCTCGACACATCCAGATATATTGTTTAGGTGAAAAAATCCCTCTCTATGCGAGGTTGTTGCTGGAGTTTCATCCGTAGGAAACATCCCGGCGATTTCTGCAGCTATTTGCCCTGCGTTTTGCATAATGTCTTTCGCATAACCGGGATGCACAGCGTTACCTGTTATTTCAATTTTTGCTCTTGAAGCATTAAAGCTTTCGTATTCCAGCTCGCCTATTTCGCCGCCATCTATCGTATACGCAAAGTCCGCCCC
>CAYVCG010000064.1:0-1474 GCA_964449985.1 uncultured Defluviitaleaceae bacterium | reverse complement strand
CCAAACTCATCCACCTCTACATCGCTTAGGCCGATAGACAAACACTCATCGACCAATACTTTAGCGAATTCTAATTGTGTTTGTGTTGAAGGGCAAGTTTGTGAATCATGGCTAGACTGAGTATTGTATGATATAAGCCGCAAAAATCGTTGCAAAACATTTCTCATAGTGAATCTCCTTTACTATATAGTATAATAAAATATTATGGCATATCAAACGAAAATGCATACGTTATTAAAAGGGATGCCGCCGAAATACGGAAGCATCCCAAAATTTTTATTTATTTAGACAGCATCCACTGAGCGATATCCGTTGTTACTTCATCAGGAACATGCGCTGGTATGTCATACTCAAGGTAAGACGGCGGATCCATCGTGGATTGCACAAAGAAGTAGTTCAGCGTATCATACAGCTTCATTGTAACGTCTTTTGCTGTAGTTGTAATAGCTTTATATGCATTAAAATCATCTTCAACAGACATTTGAACGTCTTTAGCGCCCTGCAAGATTAATACAGGCTTTGCCAAGTCTTTGAAATAATCAGCGGTCGGCTTTGATTCGAATGATTTTAAATAATAAGCAGACATACCGAAATAACTCGTGCTTAACAGTTCTTCATCGCTTAATCCCATAACACCTTTTATTTTAACAGGGTCTGACAATTCAGGCGATGCACCTTCTTCTCCCTCAGCCGGAGGTGTTGCTGTGCCTTTTGCCATACTCCATTCGTCTTCAACCATCTTTAAATATTCTGTAACTTGCTCTGGCGGCATTTCGCCTGTTGAAAACATATATTTGTAATATGAATAAAGAACATCAATAAAGCTTCTTGGCGAGCCTGCCATGACTATAATGCCGTCAAAATTGCCCTCAGAGGCTATTCTTGGCGCAAGCATACCACCAAATTGATGACCCAAAACAAATACCTTAGAAATCTTGAAGTTAGCTTTGTTTAAAAGCACATCCTTTGCAGATATAGCGTCTTGAATAAATTCCTGATCAACATCAAATGTAGCAGATTTCTCATAATCAGCGAAGATTTCTTGCTGGTATGAAAACGTTCTGCTGTCATGCCTTATAACTGCAACCCCGCGGGAAGCAAGACCATATGCCAGGTCTTTAAACATTTTTAGGCTAGACGTTGTTTCATCCATATCATTAACGCCAGAGCATGGAACTAAAACAACGGCTGGAATTTCCCCGGAAATGTTTTTGGGGTATGTTATTTTTGCGTTTAGTTCATAATCTGTGCCTTTCCCGACTGTAACGTTATCCTCAGCAACGCCTTCCGGCAAGTCCGTAGCATCGGACTGAACTGTTTTCGCACAGGATTCAAAAGATACTTGAACAACATTACCAAATGAATCAAAAATAACTGTTGATGCTATACCGTTATTCGCATAATCGTCTTTAAATGTATAAAGGGTATATCCCATTTGATTTGAATCGGATTGTTTTCCTATGTTTGAAAATGC
>CAYVCG010000063.1:0-12039 GCA_964449985.1 uncultured Defluviitaleaceae bacterium | reverse complement strand
TACTTTTGCTGGGCGACATTTCTTTTTTGGGTCATATCATTGACAGATGTAGAAAAAATAATATAAATTGTTGTTTTTTCCTTGACACCGTTCATTATTTAAGCTATAATCAGTCTGCTAAATTAAAACCACTTTGAAACTCGTTAGCCCCGGGTTTTGAATTGTATAAAGCGCTTCCTTTGCCCACTTGGATAGCGCATCAGAATCGTTTTTTTAAATAGTTTAAGCGAACGCTTAATCAGGGAGGTTATTCAATTGAGATCAACATACATTGCAAAACCGGCGGAAGTCGAAAGAAAATGGTATGTTGTTGACGCCGAAGGCCAAAATCTTGGCAGGTTGTCTTCAGAAATCGCCAAAATTCTTCGCGGAAAGCACAAACCTATTTACACCCCGCACGTTGACACGGGAGACCATGTTATTATCATAAATGCAGAAAAAATTAAGGTTACAGGAAATAAGCTTGATCAAAAGCTTTACAGAAGGCATTCCGGTTATGTTAGCGGATTAAAGGAAGTTACCTTGCGTACTATGCTTGCTAAAAAGCCTACGGATGTTATCTATCATGCAATTAAAGGCATGTTGCCTAAGAATGTTTTGGGCAGGCAGATGCTCAAAAAGCTCAGGGTTTATGCTGGTCCAGAGCATACTCAACAGGCTCAGAAACCTGAGAAACTCGAAATCAAGTTTTAATATGCCAAAGGAGGTAAAAAATAGATGACAGCCAGATATTATGGTACAGGCAGAAGAAAAAGCTCTGTTGCAAGGGTTTATTTAGTTCCCGGCAATGGTAAGATAACTATAAATAAAAGAGATATAGATGAATATTTCGGGCTTGATACACTCAAGCTTATTATAAGACAGCCGCTTGAGCTTACAAGCATGTCCGGCAGATTTGACGTTAAGGTTAACGTTTGCGGCGGCGGTTGTACAGGCCAGGCAGGCGCTATCAGGCATGGTATTGCAAGAGCTCTTATTGAGGCTGATGCGGATCTTAGACCAAGCCTTAAAAAGGCCGGCTTTTTAACAAGAGACCCACGTATGAAAGAAAGAAAGAAATATGGTTTGAAGGGTGCCCGCAGAGCTCCTCAGTTCTCCAAGAGATAATTGTTTATTACAGCTTGTGATTTTATTCACAGGCTGTTTTTTATAAAACCGATAAGGGGGTAGCAGGATTTGGAAGATATTCAACTAAAAGTGAAGATGTTTGGCTGTTTTGATATAACGTTAAACGGCAAAACGATATTCTTAGAAACAACCGCTAATAATAAAGCCATAGCCCTTTTGAGGTTTTTGCTTGCCCAAAAGGACAAGGTGTTTACGGCAGAAGCCATAGCCCAAAACGTATGGCCAGAAAATGAGTATTATGATGAAAAAAAGGTTATTAGAACGTATATCCACAGGCTTAGGAAACTGCTTAGCCAGGAGAACTTTTTTCATAAAGACTTTGGAGAAGATATTAATATCGTAAACATAAAGGGCGGCTATAAAGCCGAACTATCTGACAGGGTTAGATTAGATATTGACGCTTTTGGCGAATATAAGGATGCCATTATGTCTGGAAAGGATGTTTCTGCGCTTACTGAGGCTTTCTTTGGGCTTAATGATATATATAGTGGTGAATTTCTTGAGGAATGCAGATATGATCATTGGGTTATTATGTTAAGGAATTATTACTTACGCACGTTCTCATCTCTTGCCTGCAGGGTGCTTTCCATGCTTTGGGATGACAAGGATTATTCAGCTATGATTGATGTATGCGAGCGCAGCCTGAAGATCTGTGAATTGGATGAGAATATAAACCTATATTTTCTTCAGGCCCTGGTAGAAACGGATCAAATAACAAGCGCGCTTTCTCACTATAGTGTTATTACCAGCAAGATGTATGCAGAGTTATCTATTACGCCATCGGAAAAGCTGCGTGAGATGTATGCGAAAATAAAGGCATACAAAAAACAGGAAGAAAACATAGGAACGCTGACAACAGAAACCATTGACAGGAAAAGCCTGTTTATCATGCTGGACGAAATCGTAAAAACGTATTTGGAGAGCGATCAAAACAAATATTCTGTGGCATATATAGAGGTTTTAAAAATAAACGAATTTGGCGAAATAACATCGGATGGCGAACCAAAACACAGAACGCCTGAGGAAAAGACTGATATCGCCGAAAGTCTTAAATACGCGCTGGAATATGCCCTGCGTAAAAACGATATGTATACAATAAATGAGAAAACATGCTCTGCAATAGTTGTTCTATACGATGCCAAGATAAACTTTTACAACAACATAAAGAGCCGTATTAGCAACGCTTTTTATAGCCGGTATACCGGGTTTAAATACAAGATAAACGTTGAAATCTCACAAGTAACTTCTATAGATTAAACATGCCGGAACCACTTTTCCATACCGGTTTTGGAAAGTATATCAATTCTGTCTATTTCCGTACCAAGCTGATACTGCATTATTTCATATTCCAGATTAGATATGCGGTTTAATATGGTTCTTTCGGACAGGTCAAAGCAGGCGCAAAGCTCTCTTGTTATGTGTCTGTCCCATATGGTGTTTTCGTATTTTTCAGCCAAAGCGGCGTATTTGGGTATAAAAAGCTGATAAGGAGCAAGAAATTGCGCCGCTCCTTCATTGGCTTGCCATTCCAAATAGCTGCTTTGGCTGATTGTTCCCTCATCGGTATTCACATGGGTTTCGTTACCATGGCCATGCAATAAATAATGAATCATCTCATGCATACAATTAAAGTTCTGCATTTGCGGAGTATGCTCTTTGTTTAAAAAAATAGTTGTTGATTTCGGCTTTACTATGGAAAGACCGCAAATGCTAAAATCCTTAAAATCAAAGTCATCAATAATCATAGGATTTTTGCAATATATCATAGCGATTTTTTTTGAATCCAAAGGATAGTTGCAAAGCTCCATACGTATGCCCATATCTATCGCCAAAGCGTCTATTTTCTTATATAATTCACTTTTGGTAAGATATTTCATAAGTTTTCCCTTTTATCCGCTATTTCGGAAGCCTCAATAATCTTTCTTATAGTCTCCTCGGAATAACCTTTTTTCTGCAAATCCTGCATAAGCCTAAAGAATGAAACATCCTTTTGATGAACAACCTCATCTTCTGCTTGAACATATCCGGCTTTTTTCATCAGATCATAATAATTTACGTTTAAAGCGCCGGCAAGCTTTTTTAGTATATCAGGCTTTGGTATACCACGCTCTCCACGCTCGATTTTCGATAAATGGGATTTTGTAACCCCTGTCATTTGTTCTAATTGGCCAAGGGATTTATTCCCGCGTAATTCTTTTAGATACAATCCAAATTCAGTTTCATTAATCATAAAAAACACCTCTTATGTTGTATTATTATACAATTATAACACAAAAGAACACAAATGCAAAATATTTTTTAAATATCCATTGACAAATGAACACGACATATGTATAATTTTATATACAAAAGTACACGCAAGGCGTTTCATTTTTTAGCTTTATTAGTGTACAAAAGAACATGAAGGATAGGGGGTGTGTTTGTGGATTGTGTTGAGTGCCAACTTACGGTTTGTCCTAAGAATTGTCCAAATTTTTTAGACAGGCCAAAGGTATATGAATGTCTTGAATGCGGCGAAAATATTTGTGAGGGAGACGAATATTTCAAAATTAACGAAGAGAATTATTGTAAGGAATGTATTGAAGAAATGCGTTGTTATGCATAGTGATGTAATAATGAAATAGCTTTTGGAATACAATGTAAATGCGAAAAAGATAAGCGACAAACAAAAAATGTAGTATCACGTTATATATACTGAAAGGATGTAAGAAATGATAATAACAGATAAGCTTTTAACTCCTAATGCGTTTAGTCGCCCAAAGACTTTCATGGGTCAGATCAAAGGGGTTATTGTGCATTATGTGGCAAACCCGGGTTCTTCCGCTGTTGGAAACAGAAACTATTTCGAAAGCCTAAAAGATCAGACAAAAACGAAAACCTTTGCCTCCAGCCATTACATAATAGGTCTTGAAGGCGAGATTATACGATGTGTGCCGGAAAATGAAATGGCATACCACGCCAATAATGCAAACTCAAATTATATAGGCATAGAGTGTTGTCATCCTGATGCAGGGGGCAAATTTAACGATAAAACATACAACAGCCTTATCGAGCTGACAGTTGATATATTACGTAGGTATAATGCGAGTGAAATAAAACGGCATTATGACATAACAGGTAAAATATGCCCCAAGTATTATGTGGAGAACCAGAGTGCCTGGAAGTTATTTTTAGATGATGTCAGCAGAATAATGAATAGCAATTTTGTTGATATATTGCATAATGGCGTTATGAAACGTGTCAGCGCAACTAACAGAGAAGGGCGTTGGGAAACGACTCTAAATGAACTCGCCAATAAATTTGGACACGAAACCGTCGGGATAAGGACTATTTTGGAACTGACCGGGCATAAGGTGCTATGGATAAACGGTGTTATAGAAGCTACAAAAGATTAGATATTTTCTTGGATATTTGGTGCGCTGCGTGTTATAATAATAGAAAACATGCTCAAAGCGCATATATATGATCCAGAGGTGATAAAATGAATGCTTCTCAAAGAAGAGAAAAAATAATAGGATTATTATCAGAATCAGGACAAGCAGTTAATGCATCGGTTTTAGCAAATCTACTGACCGTGAGCCGTCAGATTATTGTTGGTGATGTTGCTATTCTTCGTGCCTCTGGTGAGGATATTTTGTCAACGCCAAGGGGATATATATTAAATGCAGAGAGTTTTGCGAATGGATTTTCATTTAAAGTTGCTTGTATGCATGGCGCTGATATGGCCGAAAAAGAGATTCATGCAATAGTTGATAACGGTGGCAAATTAGTAAACGTAATAATTGAGCATCCGATTTATGGCCAATTGTCAGGAGAGTTAAACATTTCATCCCGTTACGATATCGGTATATTTTTGGAAAAGGTTAAAAAAGAAGGTGTGACCCTGCTTTCTGACCTGACAGAAGGTATTCATCTGCATACTATTAGCTGTAATGATAAATCTACTGCTGATAGAATAAAGGCAGAACTGCAAAGGCTCGGGGTTTTGCTGGAAAATAGCTAGTATTTGCGAAATTGTACAAATAAATAATAAATATGTCGAATTATTTCATTATTAAGAGCTATTGACGTGCTACCCAATACATAGTAACATATAACTAGTCAAGACATGTGTCACGACAATAACGTTTAAGGAGATGCTTTAAATTGGGTGCACTTGGTATTTCATTATTATTTGTAGGAATTGTTTTGCTAATGAATGGGGTTAACAGGCTTTGCAATATTGATGCTAAATCCTCAGCTTTTATGAATCTTGTTACAGGTATAGTCATTATATGCGTAAACATAATTATGCTCACAAAGGCTAGCGGTATTTTTGATTATCAAAACGTTGCTTCCGGATTTTTATTTGGTTTTACTTATATTTTTATTGCTGCGAATTACTTGCTTAAGCTTGATTTAAGGCCATTTGGCTGGTATTCCGTATGTGTTGCTGTTTATGCTGTTATAATGGCGGTTTCGACGGCTTTGGCAGCTGATATGAGGTTTGCTTTCTTGTGGGGTGCTTGGGCTATTCTTTGGCTTTCCGGGTTTGTGGAGCTTGTTCTCAAGGTTGATTTGTCCAAAGTATTTCCATATCTGTCTATTTTGGAAGGTATCTTTGCTGCATTTATTCCGGCTGTGCTTATGTTGATGAATTTGTGGTAATAATTTTAAGAGGTGAAAAAAATGAAAAAAGCGCTAATAATAATTGATTTTGTAAATGATTTTGTTGAAGACGCCGGCAGCCTTACATGTGGAAAGCCTGCCCAAGATATAGATGATAATATAGCGAAAATTATTAAGAAATTTTCAGATAGTGATGACTTTATTGTTGTGGCAAATGATTTTCATTCTAAGGACAATACATACAGCCCTGAAGCAAAGATGTTCCCACCTCATTGTATAGCGGGAACACACGGCAGCGAACTGTATGGAAAGACGTTTAAAGCGGTTGAAGCGGTTAAGCAAGAACAGACGATGCGCATAGGAAAGCAGAGGTATTCGGCTTTTGCGGCAACGGATTTGGATTTGAAGCTGCGAGAGAGAAATGTAAAAGATGTATATTTAGTTGGCGTATGCAGCGATATATGTGTTTTGCATACAGCTATTGATGCTTATAATCTGGGATACAATGTAAATGTCTATGAGAACGGAATAGCAAGCTTTAACCAAAGTGGTCAAGAGTTTGCTGTGAACCACTTCAAGAATGTTTTAGGTGCAAATGTATTGAGTATTTAAATATAATCACTAAAAGCTTAAAAAACCGCGCATGTGCGCGGTTTTTTAAGCTTAATTCTTATTGATTATTATATGCTGATGATTTTGCGATTTTGTCGCTCATAATCTCAAGTGCTCTTTTAAGCTGGATATCTTCGTTAATTGCTTCTTGCAGTTTATCACTGTCGTCACTGTTTATTGCAGCTGATTTAATTATTTTTTTTGCATCCATCTGAACTTCATAATTCGGAGTAAGCCCTGTTCCTTGTATGCAAATGCCGTTTGGTGTGTAGTATTTTGCTATTGTGACTTTTACAGCGCTTCCATCACCTAGCGGGAATATGTTTTGAACAACGCCTTTACCAAATGTTTGAGTACCAATAAGTTCGCCAACGCCCATATCTTGAACTGCTCCAGACATAACCTCAGATGCACTGGCGCTGTTTCCATTAACCAGAATAAGCAAAGGCACATCAATGTGATTAGCATTAGATTTTGTATAAATTTTATCGCCATTTTTATCCTCAGTATAGACGATATTGCCGCTAGGAACAAGCATATCGGTTATATCAGTAACAACGTTTAAAAGACCGCCGGGGTTATTTCTTAAATCTATAATAAGGCCACTCATGCTGTTTTTAAGATCGTTATATGCCAGAGCAAATTGGTCATACGTAACCCTGTCAAACTGGGTTATTTTTATATAGCCCACATTGTTAGCAAGCATTTTATGGGATACAGTAGGAACGTCTATTTTTTCACGCGTTACGCTGACTTCAATGATCTTGTTTTCACTTGGGCGGAAAAGGGTTATATCAACTGTTGTTCCTGGGTCACCCTTCATCATACTAACAGCCTCATCCAAAATATCGCCGGAAACATCAACGTCGTTTATTTTAATAATCTTATCGCCTGCCAAAATACCAGCATCTGCACCCGGGCAACCTTCAAACGGTGCTATAACAATAATTGTGTTGTCTGCTGGATCTATATTAACGCCGACACCTATGCCTGCATAAGTGCCTTCTGTTTCTTCCTGAAATTTTGTGAAAACATCTTTAGACATATAAACTGTATATGGGTCTCCAACGCCGTATACAATTCCATAATACAAGCTTTCCAACGTTTCATCTATATCATAGTCATTGACGTAATATTTATCGAGAAGGGTGTAGATGTTGTCTATCTTTTGGTCTATATATGCGCGCCTCCCACCGCTTGCAGAGGCGGTAGTTTTTTGAAAAACCGTGCTATCGAAAGCACCATGGACATAGGGAAAGGCCAAACAAGTACTGACTAACCCAATAATACCGACAACGAGGCCGGAAATAAAATACTTGGTTTTATATTTATTTGCAGTTTCATTTTTATTCTCACCCTCATTTGAACCGTAAAAATCCATTGTATACAACTCCTCAAAACAATATATATTAATTGTATTACAGTTTGTCATATTGTATTCTAAATATCGTCCAATAATATAAAAAATGGGGGCACAAACCGCGCCCCGCATATATAAATTTTAAAAGGATTTTAAACCGTCAAAATTTATGTAGATTATTTTAAGTAAGTCCAAGGGCTTATAGCCACGCCGTTTTGACGAACTTCAAAGTGCAAATGAGGGCCAGTTGAATATCCAGTGCTTCCTGCTTTAGAAATAACCTGACCTTTTTTAACCTCCTGGCCTGCCGAAACAACCAGCTTTGAATTATGGCCATAAAGCGTACTTATACCGCCACCATGGTCTATAATAACAGTATTGCCATAGCCATTCATATACCTTGCAGTGATAACGACTCCATCGGCAGCTGCAAATATGTTTGTTCCTGTGGAAGCCTGAATGTCAAGCCCCGTATGCAATTCGCCTTTGCCGCTTATCGGATTTTTTCTATACCCATATTCGTCATTAATTCTTGTATAACCAGAAACAGGCCATGCAAAAACACCATTATATTTTACCTGAGGAGCTTGTGCTCTTTTCGCTGCTTGAGCCTGTGCCGCTGCTGCTTTCCTTGCTGCTTCTGCTTTAGCTTCTGCCTCTTTTATAAGCGCTTTTACGTTATTGCTTGCCGCCTCTAAGTCTGAAAGCTGTTGTTCATATGTTTGTTGATTTTGCAATAATTTTGCTACAACTGCATTTTTTTGCTCGAGAGCAACTTCCAGCTCGTTTTTCTTATCTTGCTGCTGAGAAGCTAGTATTTCCTGCTCTAGCTTTTTCGTGTCAATTTCAGTAACGGTATCAGCAATAGTCTGCTCGGTTTGCATGAGGTTATCAATAAGGTTATCATCAAATTCTATAATTTTGTTAATATATTCATAACGGTTTACAAAATCGGAAAAATCCGCAGCATCAAATATAACGTCAAGATAACCGACACTGCCATTTTCATACATATATCTGATTCTCTTTTTTAGTGTTTCATATTGCGTTTCTCTTGATTTAGTGGCTTGCTCCAGCTCAATTTTAGCTTGTGAAAGCCTCGCGTTTGTTTTTCCTAGTTCATCGGTAATAAATTGCAATTCTTCCTCTGCTTCTTCAAGCTGAACATCAAGCTGCAATATTTCCTTTTGGACTAAGCTTTTTTCTGTTAATGTATCGTTTAAAAAGTCTTTTGCTTTTTGTTGATCGGTTTTAATTTGGTTTTGCTTGTTTTTTAAATCCGAAATAGTATCGGCAGAAACCAAAATACTGCTGGCCGCCATTATAAACGCCGTTGTAATTATAAAAATGGTTCTCCTGTATTTATACAAAAACGTTTCAGTCCTTTCCTTGCTTTTAAACGTTTAGATATTTTTTCATAGAAAGAGTGCTTCCCAAAACTCCCAAAATTGTTCCTAATACTATAATAATTGGGAACAGAAGCGGAAAAATTTCAACGCTGGATTTGAATTCGAACAGTCTGCTTATAGCACCCATATTTTGGCCTATGATGCCCATTATACCGTCATAGCTGACATTTATAATAACAGCAGGAACTATAGCGCCAATAACGCCGATTATAGCGCCTTCAATAATAAACGGCCATTTAATAAACCAATCCGTGGCTCCAACATATTTCATTATATTTATATCGGTTTTGCGGTTGTTAACAGTAAGTTTGATTGTATTCATAATAATAACCACAGATAAAAGGCCAAGCATAAACACTATAAATACGCTCACAATGCGCACTACGTTGTTAATAGCAATCAATATGTTTGTGGTAGTCCTTTGGTCATTTATTTTATAAATGCCATCATCTTTAAGGGTTTCTAATTTGGATATCGTTTCATCCTGTTCCCTTGCATTATACAAAGATATTTCAAATGAACGGGGCAGGGGATTGTCATTTTCCAGACCCTGAACAAAGGCCGCCTGCTGTTCGGTTTCCATCCTATCGACAAGGGTTTGAAGCGCTTCTTCTTTGCTAATGTATTTAACGTCTTTAACGTTTTCAATCGTCATAATCTTATCGTGTATAAGCTCTACCTGGGCATCGCTGCATCCGTCATCAACATAAACTGAGATGCCGGCTTTTGTTTCCAATTGTTCAAGTATATAATCAACATTAACGGCAATACAAAACGAAAATATGAGTATAAGCATACAAGAAGCCACGGTAAGCATAGAAGTAACTGACATAAGGTTGTTGCGGACAACGCCTTTAAACGCTTCTTCAAAGTAATATTTAACACTTCTAAATTTCATCGCTATAACCGCCTTTTTCAACGTCTCTAACAATGTTGCCGTTTTTCAAGGCAATTACCCTTTTTTTCATACCGTCAACAATGTCCCACGCGTGTGTAGCAACGACGACGGTAGTTCCCCTGCGGTTGATGTCATCTAATAGCGTCATTATTTCCCATGCAGTGTCTGGATCCAGATTGCCTGTCGGTTCGTCACAAATAAGTATCGGAGGGTTGTTTACGATTGCGCGCGCCAACGCTGTTCTTTGTTGTTCGCCGCCGGAAAGCTGATTCGGATAAGCCTTGGATTTTTTTTGCAAACCAACCATTGTAAGAGCCATAGGAACATTGCGCCGGATTTCTCTATAACTTGCCTCAACGATTTGCATCGCAAAAGCAACATTTTCAAAAACCGTCTTGTTTTGCCTAAGCCGGAAATCCTGAAACACAATACCCATTTTTCTACGGAGATAGGGAATTTCATTTTTATGAAGAACCGTAACATCTTCATTGTCAATAAGGAGTTTGCCGCTTGTTAAATCCTCTTCTTTCAACAATGTTCTTATAAGAGATGATTTCCCGGAGCCACTGGGCCCGACTATGAAAACAAACTCACCTTGCTCTATTTTTATCGACAAATCTTGAAACCCTTTTGCGCCGTTGTCGGAATAAATTTTTGAACCATCTGCAATTTCTATCAAAGAAATTCCCCCTTTAAAAAGCTAGACAATTCTAAGAAAAAAAAGAGGATTAGTACGTAAATTTATCTTTGTATTTCATGTATTTGCTAACCATAAGCGTTATTTTGAAAATGATGGCATCATCAAAGTTTCTAAGGTCAAGCCCGGTTATTTTTAATAATTTATCAAGCCTATAAACAAGGGTGTTTCTATGAATATAAAGCTGTCTGGATGTTTCAGAAACATTAAGGTTGTTTTCAAAAAACTTATTGACTGTCGACAATGTTTCTTCATCAAACTGGTCAATATTAATACCATGAAGCACTTCGTTAATAAACATCTTGCATAATGAAAGAGGAAGCTGATAAATAAGGCGTCCTATTCCAAGGCGCTCATAATTAACGATATTCTTGTTTTCCTCAAATATACTTCCGACTTCGAGAGCCATTTTAGCCTCTTTGTAAGAAGCGGAAACATTTTTAAGGTCAGTAACCACAGTTCCAATAGCCACTTGGACGTTTCCATTGGTTTCTGCGCTTAATGTGTCGCATATAGTTGCGGCGATTTTTTCAATCTCGGCCATATCGTCTTTTTCACGCAGCTCTTTAACGAGAATAATGCTTTTTTCATCGACAGCCGTAACAAAATCTTTTGATTTGGAAGGGAATATGCTGCGCATAATTTCAACAACATTAAATTCCTTGTCGATTTCTATATCAACTAGATATACTACTCTGCGTACGTTGTTTTCTATCTTGAGTTTTTTTGCGCGGCTGTAAATATCTACCAACAATAGATTGTCTAAAAGTAAATTTTTAATAAAATTGTCTTTATCAAACCTTTCTTTATAAGCGACAATAAGGTTTTGAAGCTGGAATGCTGCAATTTTACCAATTCTGTATGTTTCTTCGTCTTCGCCTTTAATAATGACGACGTATTCAGTCGCACCGTTATCGAATACTTTAAAATACTGATAGCTTTGGATTAATTGATTTTCCGCCTGAGACATAATAAAATTATTAATGCCTTCTATCTGCTTGCCTGCCATATCTTCTTCAGTGCTTGCAACAACTTTTCCTTCTCTTTCAATAACGCTCATTTCTCTGCGTGTAATATTTTTCAGACCATCAATTGTGCTCTGTAAAATCTGACTGGAAATCAAATTTATCACTCCTAAATTTAGAATACTGCTACATTATAGTTTATAACAAATTTCCAAAAATTAAAAGAGAAATATGTTATTTTGTTAAAAAAATTTTATTAAAATGCAAATAAATCCTAAAAACAACGTAAAAAAAACAAAATCCCCTGTTTTTTTTAACAAGGGAGGCTTTAAAATATACATTTTTTAGAATAGAAAAATAAA